>LUSG01000284.1 GCA_001629395.1 Gammaproteobacteria bacterium REDSEA-S15_B12
AATTTGATGAGTTTTATCTTGAATTCCAGCAGCTAACAGCAGATGCTAAGTCTGCATTCGAAAAGCGCGAATATCAGATTTCCCTTCGTATCAGTGAGCAGAAACTAGCGCTTTACAGTACCAGTATGTATTCCCTAAGTGAGCGTCTCTCTAATTCATTTCCTGCGGCCTTGAGGGAGTCTTCACTCTGGGATGCCATTGAATCCGATTATAAGAAGTTCGTAAGCGCTCGGTATGAGGCTGACCTCGCAATTGCGTATTTCCATTCTGTACGTCGGGCTATCTTTCGAAGTGAATGGAATCCAGTAGCATATTCTTTTGGAATCTCTGTCGACAGGCCCGCTGCCGACTCCGATTATTTATTCTGTGCAGTTATGGGCGGGGCGATAAGCCATGAGGTTGTGGTCGATATTTTGTCGGTTCCGAAGTTCAGTGTGCCTTATCGTGATGCAGAAGCAGATGCTACGAACGTAGTAAACCGGGTGTCAGAAGAACTTCAACGGCTTCATCCTGGACAAGCTGCATATAGTGTAGAGGTAATCAATGGAGGGTTCTACCGGAATCGCGGTGCCTACATCGTTGGTAGAATAGTCCTAACTAATCACGCAGTAATTCCACTTATATTGGCGTTGTTGAACAGCGAGGAAGGTATTTACGTTGACGCTGTTCTGACAAAAGAGTCCACAGCACATAATCTTTTTAGCACAACGCGAGCGAACTTCAACGTAACAAATGCTAAGTACCACGAGGTGTCTGAGTTTTTGTACAGCATTATGCCTAAACGCCCATTGGGGCTTCACTATTCTACGATCGGATTCAATCACTTTGGCAAAGTGGCGGTGATGGACGAGCTCAAATCAGAATTGGTGTCCTCAGATGTATCTTTTAGTAGGGCGATCGGCTATCCGGGGACGGTTGCCATTGGATTCCACTCCCCAGATTCAACATATAACTTGAAAGTAATCAGGAACAAACCGACTGCCCAGTACAAGTGGGGTGAGTTCGAGGGGCTTGATCGTGTATTGGCAAAATATAGTCAGGTTCACGATATCAATCGTACAGGAAGCATGCTGGATAACATCATCTACTACAATGTCAAATTAGAACGCAAGTGGTTTGATGATGAACTCCTGCGCGAGCTTCTTTGTGAGGCGAGTGAGACCGTGACAGAGCAGAGCGATTCTATAGGTTTTAAGCACCTTATTGTGCAAAGACGTATGACGCCGCTGCCGGTTTATCTAGAAACAGCCTCACCAGAAGACTGTGAGGTAGCAGTTGTAAATCTTGGATACTGTATAAAAAACAATACAGCTGCAAACATTTTTAACCGCGACCTGGATGCGAGAAACTATGGTGTTGGTGGCTTTATGCGCGTGTATCTTTTTGATTACGATGCATTGACAGCGTTCACTGAGGTAAAAATTCGTAGTAACAAAGATCGGTATGATGGTGAAGAAGATATTCCTGACTGGGTTTTTGAGGAGGGCGAGGTGTTTTTGCCTGAAGAAATAGAATGGGGTTTAAGGATCCCGAGTCGTCGTCTTAGGCAACTATTCAGAAAAGTTCATGGTGATCTCCTGCGTGTTGATTACTGGGAGCAGATCCAAGAACAACTACACAAGGGCAGGGTACCCAGCGTGCGCGTGTATCCGGAGCACGACCAGTTGCACTGGAAACGTTAATAACAACTGCTCGTTACGGCCTATTGACATAAATAATTAGAAGGACTGAGAAAATGAGAACTATCTTGATGCGTAAATTGTTTTTGGCAGCGTTACTGTTCGGTTTTAGCATTGGTGCAGTTTTTTCTTCTGAATCGGGCATTACTGTCTGGAAATCAGCAACCTGTGGTTGCTGTCAGAAATGGGTAGATTACTTAAGAGACAGCGGATTTTCTGTTGTGGCCCATGATGTTGGGGATGTAACTCCGTTCAAACGGCACCTTGGACTCACAAATCCAGAACTCTACTCCTGTCACACTGCTCTAATTGACGGTTATGTCATCGAAGGTCACGTGCCTGCTTCTGACATCAGACGTTTGATGGCAGAACGCCCAGATATCCTTGGATTGACGGCGCCGGGTATGCCGAAGATGTCGCCGGGGATGCATAGTGTTGAACCCAAGGGATATGATGTGCTTCAGTTTGACAAGCACCAGCAGTTGAGCGTGTTCTCTCACTATTAGTCGTTAAGCCAACAATGCGTATAGCACATTAGAATACGCCCCAGAAGAGCCTGTAACAGCCTGTATGACCTGTAATCGATGCTAGGACTACCCCCCCCCTGCTCAACGCTCCAATAAGTCGCTAACCTGAGTAGTGTAGACAGCTCATTTGTGTGGGTTGTCGCTGGTGCAATGTTGGTGCAATTCTGACCCCAACTCTGCGCATATCGACTCATACAAACACTGAGTGAAGAGGGCGGTAGTTCCGTATTAACAAGTATTTCTGTGGGTCAAAAGGTGTATACATGTAGAATCAGTGGGACTTAAAATCCCTCGGCCTTATGGCTGTCCCGGTTCGACTCCGGAAAGTGCCTTGTTTGATTTTGAGATTCTCCTTCTGGAAATATACCCCGACTCCGAAAGGACTACCCGTTCGCAATTGACAATAGCGGTAGTGACAGACGGTACTAAACTCGGGTTGGCCAGAAACTTCAAACCTTACTTCCCCACATAAGCAGCCACCTTCGTGTTTATCACTATGGGTCATTTCAGTACGCCTCGATGATTATTTCTAAAACATTCAAGAACTTCTCAATCCCAACATCCCACTAAAACTATAAACCTTACTCAACGTCGTCACTGGGCGGGGCGAGTTGATGTACGCCGGCTGCCTCGGCCATGTGTTTCCAGACCACGGAAAAATCCTTACGACCCAGACCCGCTGTTCGCCCGCTCTGGTACACCTGACGCGCCAGTCCCGCGACAGGTACGGGGACACCTACATCGTCGGCGAGAGCCAGCGCCAGGCCAATGTCCTTGTACATGAGATCGAGCATAAAGCCAGGCTCATGCTGGTTTTTCAGTACCGTATTTGGAAAATGGTTCTGATGTACCCATGTGTTGCCGCTGCTGGTCCCGACGACCTCGACAATCGTCTCCATCGAAAGGCCAGCTTTCAACCCTGTCAGAAAAGCCTCTGCGGTGGCGATCATTGAAATCCCGGTGATCATGTTGTTGACCAGTTTGACCTTGCCCCCCATGCCGGCTTCACTGCCGGCATGAATCAGCTTATTGCCCATCACCGACAGCACCTCGCGGCAGCGGTCGAGCACGGCGGCAGGGCCGCCAATCATTATTGTCAGCGTGCCGTTGATGGCACCTGTCTCACCGCCGCTCACCGGGGCATCGATCATCTGTCCTCCTGCAGAATCAATCTCCAGCGCGAGCCGCTTTGATACCATCGGATCTATCGTGCTCATATCGATGACGAGGTGCTCGTCGCGAATTCCAGACAGCAGCCCCTGAGTTCCGAACACCACCTGTTCCACGTCCGCCGAACCCGGCAGCATGGTGATTACCGCCTCGCACTGACTCATCACCTCTACGGGATGTTCCGCCCTGACTGCACCCTCGCCGACCAGTTCCTCGACAGCCGCTGCATTCAGATCGAGCACGGTGAGTTTGTATCCTGCCTTGAGCAGGTTTTTCGCCATTGGCTTGCCCATCATGCCAACGCCTATAAATCCGAGTCTCTTCATCCCGCTATTCCCCCTCATTCGTAATGGTCGGCAATCCAGAATTCATCAGAGCACAGATTACGATCGCTAATAAACTCAGAATTCGCCTCGACCTCGGCTGCCGTAAAAATGTATGACGTCAATTGTCCCCTCGCAGATTTATTGCATTTAACATTATTAACCAGGAGCTTCGCCCCACTTTCATTCCCAATAGCCCACTAAAACTGTAAACCTTATCTGTGATGGATTTGGATGTAACGAT
>LUSG01000285.1 GCA_001629395.1 Gammaproteobacteria bacterium REDSEA-S15_B12
TATTAACCCCGCACCTTTCTTCCCTGCTGAAAGGGCTTTACAACCCTAAGGCCTTCTTCACCCACGCGGTATGGCTGCATCAGGCTTTCGCCCATTGTGCAATATTCCCCACTGCTGCCTCCCGTAGGAGTCTGGGCCGTGTCTCAGTCCCAGTGTGGCTGATCATCCTCTCAGACCAGCTACGGATCGTCGCCTTGGTGAGCCTTTACCTCACCAACAAGCTAATCCGACGCAGGCTCCTCAAACAGCGCGAGGCCCGAAGGTCCCCCGCTTTCCCCCGTAGGGCGTATGCGGTATTAGCCCGGATTTCTCCGGGTTGTCCCCCACTGTTTGGCAGATTCCTACGTGTTACTCACCCGTCCGCCACTCGTCGGCACCAAGGTCATCCCGAAGGAATCCCAGCGGTCCGTTACCGTTCGACTTGCATGTGTTAGGCCTACCGCCAGCGTTCAATCTGAGCCAGGATCAAACTCTCCAGTTCAAAGATTGAGTCCGATATGAA
This sequence comes from Gammaproteobacteria bacterium REDSEA-S15_B12, assembly GCA_001629395.1. Taxonomy (GTDB): domain Bacteria; phylum Pseudomonadota; class Gammaproteobacteria; order Arenicellales; family UBA868; genus REDSEA-S09-B13. The sequence continues at coordinate 503 of LUSG01000285.1, forward strand.
CCTTAAGGGCCTCATATCGTCACCCTGTCCGTGCAAGCACCGACAGAGCGTTTACTACTGGTAATTGGAATCGGTCGCTAAAAGCGCCCACACAATCTACCTAATCAAATTGTTAAAGAGCATAACAACTGTGAGAATCACAGTCACCAGAGGCGCGGAATTATACCTTTGAATCCCGCGTAGTCAATGAATTTATACCGTAAAACTGCAAAAAATAGGTGATTTTAAGCCAATTTATGGCTGCACTCCGATCGGTAGCGGCAGGGACCCCATTAGAGCCCCGCAGATCTTCAGTTTACGCGGATTCGGGCAAATCTACGCTTACCGACCTGAAACAGCGTACTCACCCCGATTTTGATCGTTAACTTGTGGTCGGTGACTCGTTCACCGTCAATACGGACCGCACCTTGTGCCATCAGACGATAGACCTCAGAGGTGCTTCCGGCAAGACCCGCAGACTTGATGACATTGGCTACCGGCATGTCTTTACCCTGGTTATCGATGTCAACTTCAGCGATGTCATCGGGAACCTCACCCCGCTGGAACTGATTGACAAACGACTGATGCGCTTTTGCAGCATCGTTCGGCGAATGAAACCGCTCAACAATTTCATGTGCCAATTGGTACTTGACGTCTCGGGGATTGGCACCGGCTGCAACCTCTTCCTGAAGGCCCCGGATGTCTGTCAATGGCCGGAAACTCAATAATTCAAAATATCGCCACATCAATTCATCAGAAATCGACATCAGCTTGCCGTACATCTCAACCGGCGACTCGGTAATCCCTACGGAATTTCCCAGCGACTTGGACATCTTCTGAATACCATCGAGGCCTTCAAGCAACGGCACAGTCAGTACAATTTGAGGCTCAAGACCATATTGTTTCTGAAGTTCACGCCCAACGAGCAAATTGAATTTTTGATCCGTACCACCCAATTCAATATCGGCCTTGAGCACAACAGAATCGTAACCCTGCATCAGTGGATAAAGAAACTCATGTACCGCAATGGGCTGACTATCCCGGTACCGTGTCGAAAAATCATCTCTTTCTAACATTCGTGCGACGGTATAGCGCGATGCGAGCCGTATCATGCCCTCTGCACCCAATTCATTGCCCCACCTGGAGTTGAAGTCGACGATGGTTTTATCTGGGTCCAAGATCTTGAATACCTGCTCTTTATAGGTCAGGGCGTTCTGGTTAATTTCTTCGGGGCTAAGCGCTGGGCGTGTGGCATTCTTACCGCTTGGATCTCCGATCATCCCGGTAAAGTCACCAATCAAGAAAATAATTTCGTGGCCCAGGTCCTGAAACTGGCGCATTTTGTTGATCAACACTGTATGCCCCAAGTGTAGATCAGGCGCTGTTGGATCGAAGCCGACTTTTACCCGCAGCGTTTTACCCGTCTCGAGTCGTTGTATCAACTCGGTTTCAACGAGGATTTCCTCCGCACCTCGTCGAATTTCTAAAAGCGCTTCAGTAACCGATTTACTCGACATGGCATCAAACTGTGGATCAGCAGAAACAGAAATTTTACCCGAAGCAACAAGACCCCGGGCGTATCACTCCAATGATGATCTCTACCCACGACTCAGTGAACGCTCACCAACCTAGCGACGAGTCTATAAACATCAGATCGCAGTCCTGGCGAATCCACCGACGAATAGCCCGTCTGAAAGAACACAGTTGGATCCCATCATCGCCCGCGTACTGATTAGAACTGCTGGTTCTGTGCTCGACATTCGTCAATTACTTTAAGAAACTAACGGAAACCACTTTGACGCAACAATTAATCAAAGGTAAATTACGGACTTCCCGTACGCCCCGACGGGGCTCGGTAAACCTATCGCGATGCCGAACCAACCTCTCCTTTTCAACTCTGATCTTCGTTATATGCTCAAGAGCGGGCCACGTGACCGACCAGTGGGCCGTCGTTATACCTTGTTTGGCATCACAGTACTCGTACTGACCATGCTGATCGCGACCTGGCTTGCCAGTCGACCAGATGCGTCCATTGACCAGATTGATACTTCCCACGTGAAACACGATCCCCTGCGATCCCAAATAGCGCAGGTACTCGATGCCCGCAAAAAAGCTACAGCAGCGAGCTCTGCAGCACCAGCACTAACCCATTCAGCCAACCCATTGAGTACGTTCAGTGAGCCATCTGCGTATCGTGAGCCAGACTCCAACGTCAACCTGTGGCCAGCCATAAAGGAATTACCGAAAATCACAATCTCCGTGTCGCTTGATGCGAAAAAAATCCACACGGCCCAACAACTATCAGTCGCCAAAATTGCTGAAGATATCCCAACGCAGTCCGTCACCAGTTCGACGAAATCCGACTGGGTCGATATCGATATACGCCCCGGTGATACCCTGACACGGATATTCAACCGACTGAAACTTGATCCTGCCGTCGCGATTGCGATTGCAACGCATCGTAAAGGTCAGGTGCTTACCAATCTTAAAACTGGCCCTCGTCTGAAGATCCTGCTCACCGGCAGGCAACTCGCTGAACTGGAATACGAGAAGAGTCTTAATTCGGCATTACACGTTAAAACTACCGATAATGGCTGGCAATTCAATACGGTTAGCCGCTCGTTTGAGGTGACTGAACGAAAGGTCACCGGTGTGATCACATCGTCACTTTTTGACAGCGGACTAAAAGCAGGCCTCAGCGAGTCATTACTCCATAAGCTTATGTCTATTTTTGAGTGGCAGATTGATTTTAATACCGATATCCGGTCAGGCGATCGATTTGCAGTTATCTATGAAGAGAAGTTTCTTGATGGGAAGAAAATAGGTACTGGCCCAGTTCTGGCAGCGACTTTTATTCTGTCCGGAAATCCTCAGCACGCCATTCGACACACCGATTCAGCCGGTATCGTGCGTTACTTTTCTCCAGACGGGATCAGCATAGAAGGCAAGTTCTTGCGCTCACCTGTACGCAATAGCCGAATCACCTCAAACTATTCTTTAAGGCGATACCATCCCATACTGAAAACCTGGCGCCCGCATCGCGGACTAGATTATTTCGGTCGCAAGGGGGATTCAGTACTGTCTACCGCCGATGGAAAGGTGGTTTTTGTCGGTCGCAAAGGTGACTATGGCAAAACCGTCATCATCAAACACGGTAGCAAGTACAAAACTCTCTACGCCCATCTTTCAAGATATGGGAAGACCATTCGAAAAGGCCGTTGGGTCCAACAGGGCCAGATCATCGGCTATGTCGGTAGCACCGGACTGTCAACCGGCCCCCACCTGCACTACGAATTGTGGCTGAATGGCAAACGCACAAATCCTCTGAAACTAAAACTACCCCGAGCCGCCTCAGTTCACCAGAGTGAGAAGCCTAGGTTTCTGCGTAAAGCTTCGGCTTTTTCAGAGGAATTAAAGCGACTTGTCGGCACCTGACATCGCATAAAACCTCTGGCAAGACTGGCTCACACCTAACTACTCAAATGGATAGCGGCCAAGATCTCTACATTGGCCTCATGAGTGGCACCAGTTCCGATGCCATCGACGCAGCACTGGTTCGATTCTCAGACTCGGGATGCGAACTGATCTCTACCCTGGCTGCAACATTAGATGCGCCTATCTTAGACCGCATAATCCGCGCGGTTGATGGCACTGCCGATCGCATTAGCGACATTTCAGAGCTCGACGTACTTCTGGCTCAGGCCTTTGCCGACAGACTGTAAGACATCAACCGTGTGGTTGTTTGCCCTATACCGTACAGCTTGGGAATGGTGCGCGTATCGCAGCCTTAACCGGTATCACCACAGTATCCGATTTCAGAACAGCCGACCTGGCTCTTGGTGGTCAGGGTGCACCGCTGGTGCCTGCCTTCCATCGTGCCATTTTTTCAGATCCTGATGAGAATCGAGTAATCGTCAATATCGGCGGCATCGCGAATGTAACAGTCCTCCATCGACAAGATCGACTATCGGGATTCGATACGGGACCCGGGAACACATTGATGGACCATTGGTTCCGGCAGCATCAACCGGGCATCTATGATGAGAATGGCACCTGGGCACAGTCCGGAACATGTCTACCAAAGCTTTTAAGGACACTTCTTGAGTGCGACTATTTTTCCAGGCCTACACCCAAATCAACCGGCCTCGAGGAATTTAACCTGGACTGGTTGAACACTTTCCTCATCGGGGACGAACGCCCAGAAGACGTTCAGGCCACACTGGTGCAACTGACCGCTGAATCGATTTCCCAATCGATCAAAACAAACGCACCGGATACCGACGCGGTCTACCTATGCGGTGGCGGTGCGAATAATGAGCACTTGGTAAACCAACTTAAGAATCGACTTGCACCTTTGTCACTCTACACCAGTGATCGTCTTGGTTTGCCGGTAGATTGGGTCGAGGCAGTTGCTTTTGCATGGCTTGCAAAAGAACGCCTCAGGAATCGACCAACAAATTGTCCTGAGGTCACAGGCTCTTCTCGAGGATTGGCGCTGGGCGCCGTCTACCTGGGTTAGATCAGTGTCTTAAGACAATGAGGTGCTAGATACCAAACGATGAACCGCAACCGCAGGTTGTGGCCGCGTTTGGATTATTGACCACGAAGCGGCTTCCCTGCAGATCGTCGATAAAGTCGACTTCCGCACCATTGAGGTACTGAAGACTCATTGGGTCGACAACGACTCGAACACCGCTGTGATCAAATTCGAGGTCATCACCAGCTGCTTCTTCTTCGAATTGAAATCCGTATTGAAACCCCGAACAACCACCGCCCTGAATGTAAACCCGAAACAGTAAATCTGGGTTATCCTTGGATGCAATCAGGTTTGCGAGTCGGTTTACGGCGTTGTCCGAAATTTGAATATCTGGTGTCACAGTGTTTAAGTAGACTCTGGTCAGGCTGAGCTGCTATTTTACAACCGATTACACCCTATATTCAGACTTTTTATTAATCGTTGAAATCTAGCCACTCAACCTACCCGGCATGGCTGTCAAAAGCAACACCCATCGCCCGTTCATATTTTTTCAACAAAACACCCTCATCACCGCAACAATCCTGGCTGCATTTGTTTACAACGTGAAGTTGTTTCCAGCCGGGCAGAATCTGCTCAATTGGCGCATTCTCAGTTGCACAGTCACAGCCCTTATCACCATAGGTATAAACCCTCGTCAGTCCGGCTATCAGTGCCTGTTGTCGAGTCTCATTTAGTGTTTTTAGGGGTGTTGGCTCAATATGACTTAACTGGTAAGCCGGGTAAAAACGAGTGATATGCCAAGGGCTATCTGGGCCAAGGTGATCCCTGATCCAGTGCGAAATGCGAACCAAATTTGCGGCATCGTCGTTCAATCCAGGTATGACATTGGTTCGTGTTTCCACATGAATACCCAATTTCTGAGCCAATTCGATCCCGTGCAGAACGTTGTGAACCTCTGCTTTACGGCAAATATTTCGATAAAACTCATTTTCCATGCTTTTAATATCAGAACAGAGCACGTCAATCCGTCCGGCGAGTTGCATCAAGGCTTCATCAGTCACAAAGCTATTGCTGACATAAACCGTATAAAGCCCCTTAGCCCTCGCTAGATCGCAGACATCAATCACATATTCCAGCCAAACCGCTGGTTCTGAATACGTGAACGCGATACCCTGAACACCGGCCGCAATTGCAGCGCGCACCAACTCCTGGGGGGTTATAAACGCTGCCCTAGATTCTCCTCGCGCCAATTCATCCAGCGCATCCACGCCCCAAGATATTTCAAGATTGTGGCAGCCCGTGCAGCGAAAATTACACCCATAGCTGCCAACCGAAAGTACCTTGGTACCCGGTCGAAAGTGACGTATCGGCTTGTCTTCTATTGGACCAACTTCTGCTGAAGAGACAATACCGTAAGAAAGGTTATATAACGTCCCATTTCGATTCACATGCGCCTGACAAAAACCGCGTTGTCCATGTCGCAACCGACAGCGCCACAGGCAAAGATTGCACACTGTACGGCCATCATCGCATTTTTCCTGTAAACGGGTCTCGACTAGCTGGTAATTATTCTGCACGATGACTACTTTGAGATAGCTGTGTCCAAACTAAGATAACTATAAGGGTCAATCGTAGTGTATTGTGACAGAACCTGAATTTGTTACTCAAGTTAAATTAATTGAAGCCCGCAGAGAACAAAACCGCACGCCGCGTTCAGACACTGTTAGGGTCTGAATATCAGGTAGTGGAATTCGAACACTCTACGCGAAGTGCTGCTGACGCCGCTAAGGCGATAGGTTGCAAAGTACGCCAAATCGCAAAATCACTTGTATTTCGACAAGCAGATGACTGCCCTGTCCTGATCATAGCCTGTGGTGACAAACGCGTGGATGAACAAAAAGCAGCCGCAGTAATTGGCGACGTGCTGTATCCGGCTGATGCCAACTTTGTCAAGTCGAACTCAGGGTATTCGATTGGTGGTGTTGCTCCTGTTGGACATCGCGTACCACCTATCGTCATTCTTGATCATCACTTGGAGAATTTGGACATAATCTGGGCTGCTGCGGGAACACCCAATGCGGTTTTCTGTTTAACCCCAAAACAACTGGCAGTTTTGACCCACGGCGCTTTCGAGGATATTGCTGAATAATCAGAATTGGACACGACAACGCCGACATTGTATTTGGCTGGGGGACCAGGATTCGAACCTGGGTTGGCGGAGTCAGAGTCCGCAGTCCTACCGCTAGACGATCCCCCAGTAAGTTGGAGTGGCGACATCAATCATTAAAAGTTCTACCGAACAGCGGTGATATTGTACCGCAGCGCTGAATTCGATTGTTTGACTGCAAATTTTTTAAACCTCTAAACGTGAACTCGTTACATCGTACTAGGCAAAGGAAACACGCGCTGGCACTGTCAACTGAGCCGGAAGCAATAAATCGAAAACTCGGGCGATTGTCAGAAATAACTTGTTTAGAGCAAGCTAGGCAGCCAAAGCGCAAGCGCCGGGAAAAGCAACACGATGAGATGAACCCGAAATAGTGCCAAATAGAACGGCGGCAATCAACGTAGCGGTCAATGTCTGATGAACGTTTGTGCGAAATTACTCGCCCAGGCTGGCGTCACATAAGTTCCGAAGTACAGGCGCTGAAGGGCGAAGGGCAAAAGGCTTGAACTGTCCTTCGGCAACTTAGCTAATTATGAACAGTAAACCAGACAAGGTAGCCTGAGTGAAAGTTCAGGAACGTGGGTGACACCCGGGCCAGACCGCTCGATCAAAAGTACGACGTGATCAACTTGCCGGGCAGCCATAGCGCCAGCATCGGGAACAACAGCACGATGATCAGCACCACGGTGTCAGATATGCAAAACGGGAAGGAACCCTTTATAACCTGGGTTACGGGCAGTCCCGTCACACCGCTGACCGCAAACAGGTTGAGACCGACGGGCGGGATGACGCTACCAATTTCGATGCAAAGCGCCGTTAAAATGCCCAGATGTACCGGATCGACGCCCAGCGCCAGCGCGATCGGGAAGTAAATCGGCACAGTGAGCACCAGAATAGCAACGCCGGTTAACCACATGGAAAGCACCAGCAAGGTGCCAATGAGGGCAAAAAGAAAAGCGTATTTTGAAAGCCCGAGTGTACCCGCCCACGCGGTGATCTCTTGTGGCCAGCCCATGTTGGCGAGGTAGAACTGGAAAATACCGACACAGCCGAGCAGGAAAAACACCAACGCAGTCAAATTCATGGTGCGGCGGGTCACGCTCATCAAATCCTTTAAGAACGGTTTGCCCTTGAATAACACGCCATAGCCCAGCGCATAGCAGGCCGCAGCGGCGCCGGCCTCGGTCGGGGTGAAAAAACCGCCGTAAAGGCCACCCAAGACGAGTACCGGCATCAACAACGCCGGTGCGGCTTCCAGAAACGCCGGCCAACATTTGTGCAGATCGAAGGTGCCGGCCGGCAACTTGACAACGAAAATCGACACCGTAACGATGATCACCGCGTCACTGATAGCCAGCATGATCCCCGGAACCACGCCGGCGAAGAACAGATCGACGATGGATATCTCTGTGATTACCCCGAACAGGATCAGTGTGATACTGGGAGGAATCAGCAGCGCAATCCCGCCGGCCGAGGCGATCACGCCGGCTGCCATCCATTTCGGATAACCGCGTTTGATCATTTCTGGGTAAGCGATGACGCTCATAGCCGCGGCCATCGCGGTGGAGGAACCTGAAATGGCTCCGAACAACACTGCCGAGATCAGGGTGGCATAGGCAAAACCGCCCGGCACCCAACCGACCAAGGCATCGGCGAAATTGAAGAGCCCGCGCACGAGGCCTGTCTTCTCCATCAGAAAGCCGGCATAGATGAAGAACGGGATGGCGATCAGCGTGTATTTGCTGATGAAAATGAAAAAGGCTTCAAACAGCGTGCTGAAGGCCAGGAAATCGTCAAACAGCACTAAAACGGCAGCGGAGCCGGCCAGGGAAATGCCAATAGGTACCGCCACTAAAAGCAATCCGAAAAGAGAGAACGCTAAACCGAGCATAAAATTGTCCGAAAAATTACGACCGACAGCTAATTAAATGTCCGTCGTCGACTCGATCTTGGCATCGAGATACTCACGGCGGGAAAAACTAATGATGTCCTCGACCATCTGCAAAAATGCGATAAAAGCCATCAAAAGGAACCCGAAGATCAAGATCAGGTAAAACGGCCAGAGCGGAATAAGCAGGCTATAGGTGGTCAAATTCCTGTCCCACGCATAGCTGAGAGTGGACCAACCCGTGACACCGACGGAACCACAGAAGAGCATGATGATCGTCGATACAACGATTCTGGCGATGCCTGCCGTCTTGTAGTGGCCACGCGAATGTACCAATTGCATGATCGCGTTCATCACCAGATGGCCGCGTCGGATCTGGGTCACGCCGAAATATAAAGCTACCGCCGCAACGATGCCAACGATGATAGCATCCTGCCCCCATTCGAACACGACGCCAAAAATGTAGCGGCGAATAATCTCGAGCAGCGCGAACAATGTCAGACCCAAGAGCATGGCCGATGCAATCCACCCAAGTATCGAATGAACCGCTTCTTTCATACGGAGCGAAAAAGCGAGAAACCTATCCATGTCCACACCCGATCAGAAAAAGTCTCGGTCAGCATAAAGATAAGGGGCTGCCGTCAAAGCGGCAGCCCCTAAGTCCTCTATGCCGTAACCGTTTTATTTCCGTTGCTTGGCCTTAAAAAGTTCGGTGCCCTTGCCGTAGCGTGCGAAATATTTTTCGTATTTCGAGCAGTCAGTCTTTTCGAGGACGTGGGAACCCGGAGGATTGGCCTTGACCAAAGCTTCGGCTTCCACCGTGAACTGGTCGACCAAATTGTCGCCCATATCGTTAACCTTGGTCTTGATCCAATCATTGGTAGCGCCTTTTTCGGCCTTCTTGATGACGGCCGCTTCCGCTTGACTCAAGACATAGATACCGGGGGCATTTTTGTCTTCGGTGACGAACTTATCGAGCGTCCGCTTGTCGTTGCAGTAGTTGATAGCGCGCTGGAACGGCATGAAGTACCGAGCGAGGTGAGAAGAGCGTCGATAACACCGGTTTGCAGGGCCGGCGGAACGTCGCCGAAGGCCATCGCCTGCGGATTGGCGCCTAAGGCGCTCAGCAATGCGTTTTCGGCCGGGCCCATGGAACGTATCTTCTTGCCGGCGAAATCGGCGGGCCCGATTAGACGTGACTTCACTGCACCGGCGCCCATGTACATGCTCAGGTGACCGGCACCAAATATGGTGATGTCGTGCGCCTTGTCGAAGTGGTCCACTAGATACTGGAAGGTCTTGGTCGAATCGACGCCATCAATGGCACCAACCGTGGTCAGTTTGCCGGCGCCCAAAAGCACGTTTGCCAGGGGCTCGACGCTAGAGGTCTTGCCGAATTGACCTGTGATCATTTCTAGGTTGCCCTGGGTCAGGGCCTTCACGCCTTGCGGAACGGTGTAAAGCGACTTGGCCCAAAAAATTAGAACCTTGCTACCGGGGATTCTCTTTTCCAACTGTTCGGCGAAATAGACTTCCGCAATAGCGGCCGGGTGCGGTGGACCGCTATGATCAGATGCCCAGCGAAGTTTAATCGGCTCTACCGCGCTCGTGACGCCGGCAGATGCGATAAAGATTACCGCCCCGATGACGGCGGTTGTCAAAGTCCGAAAACGTAACATGATAGCTCCTTATGGTTGGGTTATAGGCTGACACTCCTTAAATGGTCCTTTTGTAGGATCTGGTTATCTTAAACCATCTTTGACTATAACACTCTTTCAGGCTATTACACTCTCCTTCAAGATCACCTCTAGAACCAAGAAAACAGTTACTGATACCAGCAACAGTACCTTCACCATTACTACTACTTCCACTTTTACTAT
>LUSG01000286.1 GCA_001629395.1 Gammaproteobacteria bacterium REDSEA-S15_B12
ATCGCTCAACAATCTCGTCTGTGCCGTCGGTTGAACCATCAGATACCACCAACACGGAAAGTCGATCCTCTGGGTAATCGAGCTCCATCACGTTGTTGAGTTTCTCTTCAATGACATCGGCTTCATTAAAACAGGAAACAACGAGTGTCACCGTTGGGAGTTTGTCAACGGGCGGCATCGCCACTTCTTGCAAGCTTTTCAATGACGACAGTACCCAAAGCACGAGCGGGTACCCGATATAGACATAGGCCGGAACCAGGAAACATATAAGGGTTGCAATCAGAATCGCACTCATAGGCTGATATATCGTCTTATCTTCGGACCAAGCCAATTGGCCAAATCAAGGGGCAAGCATTGCCAACCGGCAACTATCCATTGCCTAATCCTTGATTTTAGGTCGCTGGGAACAACCAGGGCGTTGTCAAAATCGGGAGCATCCCCTAAACGGTACCACCTGAGCGCCGCTGGCTCGGCCCCCCACTGCTTTTTAAAGCGAAATGTGCCCTCCCCGAAGGAAGAACGACCGAAATCAAAAGTTTTCGTGCCCCTATCGCTTACCCACTCAAGCAATCGCCAGTAAAGGAGCATGTTCGGTGCAAGGTGATTGTATTCCGACAGCGTCGATGCCCAGGGAATGCAAGCTTCGTCGTTACCCAAGAGAACGATACCTGCCCCAACAGGCAAGCCATCCAGATCGACAACAGCGACCACCATCCTCGGGCCATAGGCTTCTCTCAATGCCTGGAAAAAAGACAAACTGTGAACCGGCGAACCCAACCGCCTCATATTGTCGCAAAAGACGCTATAGAATCGCCTGAGAAGCTCCTCTTCCATTCCAACACTGCAAGCAAGTCCGTTCTTTTCAGCCTTGCGAATTTGGCTTCGAAGTTTTGGTTTGAAACTCGTAAACAAAGCCTGACTACTTCCCGGCAGAGAAAGAATCATGCGAACCTTCTCGCCAGTGATCCAGTTGTCTGATTCTACGGCCGGGTCTCTGACACGAATCTCGACGGAGTTCATGCCTTCTCTGGTTTTCAAATCTTTTGCGGTCGAGAGAAGTTGCTCCCGAATCTTATTATCGTCCGCGACAGGGCCGCCGTAATCGCAAAAGGGCAGAGAAATCAATTGAGGAGCAAGGAAGGGAGGCTTGATCCTCACGAGAGGCAATACTCCACAAACTTCGTTGTTTCGATAGGCGGCGATAACCCTGGCCTGGTGTTGATAAGCCTTTTCGACCGCCTCTAACCACTCTATGTAATGATATGGGCCCGCTTCTCCAGATTTCTTCAGATAGCTGTCAAGCTCTTCCCTCGGACACTGAGCCAGTCTGAAGGCGCGAATCTCTAATGACATTATTGAACTCCGCGGGACAAAAGGTTGCGAGCCGACCGGAGCGCATTTTCGACAAATAGGGTAAGCCGTGGACGCTGCAACACCATTTTTACGATGCTTCCATGTTCACGCCCAAGACTTTTCTTGTAGCGATCTTCGCCACCCATAAAGTCATAGAAATCCTGGCCTCTCTCTATGTAATCCTGAATCATCATGGAGTGCCCCACCAGCCCCGGTTTCAGGCGGTTATCATTGGTTTCGCTGGTTATTCCCAGATAGAAGTAAACTCGCTTCCACTGGATGAAGTTATAGAAACCCGCGAGTAGCTCGTCACCGGCTTTCACAACAGCGATATCCACCTCACCTTTTTCCCATCCGGATCGAATCAGACCATGATGAAAACGAACAAACTCATGGTTGGCATACCCACTTTGTCCCGGCAGCCTCCCCCACTTTCTAATATGCTGCTCGCCGAATCCATTGAACCACTCGATGGCCTCTAAAACATTCAATGGCCGGTGCACCGCCACATTTCCAAACCCTGAATACAAGCGAATGGAACGATTTATCTGATGGCGAGCGTTGGAGGACAGCGTTTGCAAGTAGCTGGACGCAGAACGTCGGACTTTACCCAGATCGACACCCACACAAGGCGTTTGCCACCTAATTAAAGCACGCATACCACTCGCCCTGGATAATTCGGAGGCTCGACCAACGTCAATCCCGCTCACAATGAGTTCATCCCATTGGATTTCATTCCGTTTGAGTGCGTCCAGAAAGGCTTTGCTCACTGCCTGTTCCTCGCCCCGTTTTATCAGAAAATCGTTGTACTCTATCCAGATTTGATCTTCATATGGCTCACCGGTTTGGTGAAGCCTCATGCAATTAGAGATCACGAATCCATGCCGACGCTCTTCCGTCATCGAAAGCAACCCAAGGCCAATCAAGTGACCTGACTTCACTGCTTCGAGGACGAGCAGATTTGGTTTGTATGTTGTTAGCCAGTTCCCTATCCACCGCCATGATAGAAAAAAGCAGGCATCTGAATGCGCATATAACCTCTGCCACTTTTCTTCCAGTGACTCGATATTCGCCTGGGAGAAAGTGACCATGTTTACTGCTACAGAAATATTCTCGGCTAGCATTCAGCCTGCTCCGCCAGCAAACGTAGTTGCGTCGGCGAAATCGCTTTGCCACCCATTTCGTTAAAGAAGAAATCAAAGAAGCGCCGGAAACGCTCCAAAAACTCCCCCAGTTGAGCCTCGTTTCGAACATAAGTGGTATTGCCTGGAACGACACTGGGACTGTGAAAGCTCCAGGTGAAAACCCGGGTGCCGCGTTCCAACAAAGATTTGGTTAGCCTTAAATGCTCGTTTGAAGAGTACCCCTCGGGAGAAAGCATTAAACGATCAACCGCTCCGAGACGAGCCAGCACCCCTGGCAACCGGAACTGTCGCAACGACCACGCTACGTTATGCAGAGGTCTGCCAAACGAAGCAGCCCACCCCAAAAATGCACCAGTACAGGGAATTTCCAGCAGCGGCCGGTCCGGATCTCCAAACCAGAAAGGATTTGGCCCAAAGTGCGAATAGTCAGGGCCACCATCCTCGCTGCCATCCATCGGGGGACAGACCGAAAGGTCTATAGTGAACCCCAGTTCAGCAAGAATTTCCTGGGTATTCTCCCCAAAACCATAACGCCCAGCCTTGTAGATAGTGGGCTGAAAGCCGAAAGATTCGGCGATCCGATCCTTGAGATTACTGAGCTTTTCTTTCTCCAGATCTCTGGGCAGATTTCCGGGATACATATTGGATCGGGTAAGAGCTTCCTTGAAGGGCGGATTCACCCAGGGATGCAACTGAGCCCCAATATCACACTCACCGCGGTCATAGTATTGTTTGAGAAGGCCGAACCCTTCCTTTTGGCTTGCAACTGGATAATCTATTACATAGCAAGGAGTTATTCCGTATTCCCTGAAGATCGCCTGGGCCCTGCCGATGTACTCCATGGCGGAAACAGAATTCTCTCGAGAATCCGGTGCCGCACTCCAATCAAACTCTTCTTCGGCGTCGACGACCACGACCAGATAAGGTGGAGAATCCGCCGGCAATCTGATTTCCTTGCAGTCTTTGAACATTGAATCCTTTCCTGACAGCAGATATCTGACTAACGGCCCTGGCCAATGAGAGAAAATCCATGAGATAAAACCAGCCGGAGTTCAAACTCCTCTTCATCAGGCCGCTGGCGCTTACTTCTCAAATAGGCTTGGTTGAATTCCACTGCAAATGACGTGAACTCAGCGAGCTGGCGAACCCAGCGCGAGTTGAATCGGTGCACCTGTTCCTGCACTTCCGAGGCATTTTCCTCGGTTTCTGCTTGCCACAGATAACGAAACTCCAAGCGTTGTAGATTCGACATTTGAATTCCGAGGTCAAATCCGGCGCCGAGCTCGTGGGTCGTCTCGCCGCTTTCCTGGGACTCTCGGATTTCCCCGGATACCTGAACCGAAAAATCACAAACATCGCACAAAGTTCGACGGGTGTGGCGTAAATCAAACCGATCAGACAAGACCACTTCATTCAGCCGAACGTTCTCTGAAAAGTCATCTGGTGATTGCGGATTCAAGACTAGATCGATGGCGCTATCAGACAGCGTGCGATTATAGGAGAAAGAGGTCGTCCAATCTGTCGTTACCCAATCCTTTGTCAGGAAAGCAGTTACGCCGTCACTCTCTGTGACGAGCCCCGAAGGTAGCTCGGTCTCGGCCTCACTTACACCGCCACCAATGGAAAAAGTGCCAAAATCATCAGCGGTGCGGTACCCAACCTGGTAAGCATCAATCGTAACCTCTGTGGCACC
>LUSG01000287.1 GCA_001629395.1 Gammaproteobacteria bacterium REDSEA-S15_B12
TCATTGGAAATTGTTTGGACGATGCACTCGGTGAACGGCAAGGCATTGCGCGTTTTGCCTGTGCACATGTCCCTCTCGATGAGGCACTCTGTCGGGCTGTAGTTGACCTGTCCGGGAGACCTTATCCCGCCATCAATCTAGGGCTTGAACGGGAGCGCTTGGGCGAGTTGTCGTGTGAGAACATCCCCCACTTTTTCGAATCGTTTGCGGTCACAGGGCGGATAGCTCTGCATGTTGATGTATTGAAGGGGCGTAATGACCATCACCGCAGTGAAGCTTCCTTTAAGGCTGTCGCCGTTGCACTACGCCAGGCAGTGGCGTTTGATGGTACATCAGATGTGCCGAGTACCAAGGGGATGCTGGTATGAAAGATGTGGCTGTGATCCGGACAGGTACAGCAAATCTGGCATCGGTACTCGCCGGATTGAGACGGGCTCAGTGTAAACCGGTATTGGTCGACGACCCGAAGATGGTGACTTCCGCTGACTATGTGGTGTTGCCAGGAGTTGGTGCTTTCGCCGCGATTATGGATCAGTTGAGAAGTCGAAGGCTTGTTGATGCGATTCGTGAGCGAATTGTTGAAGCGAGGCCCACACTGACAATCTGTCTTGGTCTCCAGGTTCTAGGTAGTCGTAGCGAAGAGAGCCCAGGGACTGATGGTATTGGCGTGTTTGATGCCCACGTGTCAAGGTTCGGGACGACTGTCCGGGTGCCACAACTGGGCTGGAATTGCATACATCCGGCATCCGACTGCCAGTTTCTGACCGAGGGTTACGGCTATTTTGCCAACTCCTATCGACTCACAGAAATCCCTGAGGGCTGGACAGGCGCCAAGGCAGATTACGGCGGTTCATTCGTTGCCGCCATTGAGCGTGGGCCGATTCTGGCTTGCCAGTTTCACCCAGAGCTTTCAGGAAAATGGGGGGCATCACTGATTGAGCGATGGCTGGGAGTGAAGCGAGAGACTGAGTCATGCTGACCGCCAGAATTATTCCCTGTCTTGATTGTCGGGATGGCCGGGTCGTCAAGGGCATTAATTTTCAGGGTTTGCGGGATGCAGGCTGCCCAGTCGAATTATCTTTGAATTATCAAGGCCAGGGTGCTGACGAACTGGTTCTTCTCGATGTGTCTGCTACGCCTGAAGGTCGAGGCCATCAGCGCGAAACCGTACGAAGAGTGCGCAAAGCGTTGAGTATTCCCTTAACCTGCGGCGGTGGTGTCCGCGTGGCCGATGATGCAGGTCGTTTGCTTGATGCAGGGGCTGACAAGGTGAGCGTGAACACTGCTGCCGTGGTGAATGCTGAACTCATCGATGACCTGGCGATACGTTACGGCAGTCAATGTACGGTGATTGCCATAGATGCGGTTCGACAAAAGAACGGCGGCTGGGAGGTTGTAGTGAGATCAGGGCGTGAGCGTACCGGCCGCGATGTCATTCAGTGGTCCAAAGAGGTGGTCGAGAGAGGTGCGGGCGAGATCTTACTGACGAGCTGGGATCGTGACGGCACACGCTCCGGTTATGAA
This sequence comes from Gammaproteobacteria bacterium REDSEA-S15_B12, assembly GCA_001629395.1. Taxonomy (GTDB): domain Bacteria; phylum Pseudomonadota; class Gammaproteobacteria; order Arenicellales; family UBA868; genus REDSEA-S09-B13. The sequence continues at coordinate 1,525 of LUSG01000287.1, forward strand.
CTCGATCTGTTAGGCGCTGTGAGTCAGGCAGTGACGGTTCCGGTGATTGCCTCCGGGGGAGCAGCGAACCCTGAGCATCTGATAGATGCATTGAAAGCTGGTGCGGATGCCGTACTGGCAGCTTCGATATTTCATGATGGTGAATACACGGTCAGAAGCCTCAAAACTGTGCTCAGTGATGCCGGTGTGGAGGTCAGACCGTGATAATTCCATCCATTGATTTACAGAGTGGGCTTGCAGTCCAGTTGGTTGGGGGAAAGGACAAGGCGCTGGATGCGGGAGATCCTCGACCCATCGCCGAACTCTTTGGAAGAGTAGGAGAGATTGCTGTGATCGATCTTGACGCTGCTCTTGGAACTGGAAGCAACCGGGATACGATCCTCGATCTCTTGGACCGTGCACCGTGCCGGGTGGGCGGTGGTATTCGTGACGCAGATAGCGCGAAGTTCTGGCTCGATGCTGGTGCGCGAAAAGTCATTCTTGGAACAGCCGCAGAGCCTGATATTCTCGATCAGCTTCCGCGAGAGCGAGTGATCGCAGCACTGGATGCGGTGGATGGTGAAGTAGTGGTAGAGGGCTGGACAAGGAAAACGGGCCGCGGGGTTCTTGACCGAATGCGAGAGCTAAGGCCTTATGTAGGCGGGTTCCTGGTGACCTTTGTAGAGCGTGAGGGACGTCTTGCTGGTGTTGATGAAGCGCGCATCAAAGAACTGGTGGAGGTGTCGGATGGTATCGAGTTAACGGTTGCAGGTGGTGTAGCCACGGCTGCTGATGTGGGCGTCATTGATGCCTTGGGGGCAGATGCGCAAGTCGGGATGGCACTGTATACGAACAAGTTCGACTTAGCTGATGCGACGGCAGCGTGTCTTAAGACCGATCGTGAAGACGGGCTGTGGACGTGTTGCGATTTATCAAGGTCAGGGTGCCTACCACTCTCGCTCGCGTGATGAACTCTGGGTAAAGGGGTCTACTTCTGGCGCCGTTCAAACGCTGCACAGAATAGACCTCGACTGTGATCGGGATACACTGCGTTTTTCGGTCAGTCAGTCCGGTGCTGGATTTTGCCACCTTAATAAACGCACATGCTGGGGGGATTCAGCTGGATTGAGTCGTCTCGAATCGACCTTGTGGGAACGACAGGAGTCAGCACCCGACGGCTCGTATACCAAACGCCTACTCACCGAGGATGGATTACTTGCGGCAAAGCTCAAAGAAGAAGCAAGTGAGCTGGCAGAGGCGGGTAACGTAGCAGATGTAACCCATGAAGCAGCTGATCTCATGTATTTTGCGATGGCTGCAATGGCCCGCGCAGGTGTTAGCCTGACTGACGTAGAACGCGAACTGGATCGTCGTGCGTTGAAGGTAAACCGACGTAACGGCAATGCAAAAGTACCCCTACCAGAAAAAGGACCAGAAAATGGCAGTTCTCAAAGTCAAGACACTCTCTGAACTAAGAGCGCTCCAACGGGAGCCTGTGGATTCGGATACCTATGCAACGGCCGTAGACATAGTCGAGCACGTTCGAAAAGGGGGCCGAAAGGCATTGCTCCAAGAAGCCGAACGCCTAGGTGATATCACATCTGGACAACACATTGCTTATGATCGAGCTGCACTCGAGCTGGCAGTTCAGGAACTGGGAGATCGTGAACGAGGTGTTCTCGAGCGAACAGCCCAGAGAATCCGAAAGTTTGCGCAGGGACAGCGTAGTTGTCTGCGGGATTTCGAGATTGAGATCCCAGGTGGACGAGCGGGGCATGTTTTTACTCCGGTTGATTCTGCTGGTTGTTACGCCCCAGGGGGGCGCTTTTCTCTTCCATCGACAGTATTAATGACGACAGTAACCGCCCGTGTGGCTGGGGTCGAGCGTATTATGGTGGCATCGCCAAAACCAACACCGGTGACTTTGGCTGCGGCGGGGATTGCGGGTGCGGATTCGCTGATTGCTGTCGGTGGGGCCCAGATCATTGGCGCTTTGGCTTTTGGTGTGGAGGGTGTGCCCGCTTGTGATGTGATTGTTGGACCAGGCAACCGCTGGGTCACCGCAGCCAAACGGTATGTCTGCGGGTTTGTTGGGATTGACATGCTGGCTGGTCCTTCGGAGTTAGTGGTGTGGGGTGATAGCAGTGCAGATTCTGGCGTGATTGCAGCAGATCTAATTGCCCAGGCGGAACACGACACCGATGCCCTGCCGATTCTGGTGACCACCTCGAAAGACCTGGTGGATCAGGTGAACACTGCGCTTAGTTCCCAGCTCAGTTCTCTGGCAAACGGCGCTGCTGCAGAAGATGCCATGGACAATGGTTTTGCGGTGTTGGTTGATTCAGTCGAGCAGGCGGCTGAAGCCTGTAATCGCCTGGCGCCCGAGCACCTCGAGGTACACGTTGAAGATCTAGAAGATGCGACATCCCGACTGAAGCATTATGGCGCTCTCTTCCTGGGTCGAGGTGCAGCTGAGGTCTTTGGAGATTATGGGATCGGGCCCAATCATGTTTTGCCAACGGGTGGGAGTGCCCGCTTTTCTGCGGGACTCTCTATACTGACCTTTTTACGAATGTCCACTTGGATGTCGAGCCCGAATCAGGTTGATGATGCTGCGATACGAGATACCGCTGCTCTGGCTCGGCTTGAAGGGCTGGAAGGTCATGCCAGAGCCGCAGAAATCCGCCTTGGAAAGCGGTAAAAGAAAGGATACCGTTAAAGCAGTTCAAGATCTCCTAGGTCACTGCACATTACCGTAACGGCACGTTCTGCCCACCTGGCACCAGAGCAGATTCGTGTTGCAGTCCCTGCAGTGTGCCGTTATCGGGCACAATCTCGGCACATCGGGGTGCGTTAAATCTATACCGTTTTGCTTCAGCAGCGAGAAAGTTCATGAATATCCTAACAACCAATGACTTAATGACCGTACGCCAGCATGGGGCAATGGAGCACACCATACCGCCCTGCGATTTGACCAATTGGCCTGAAATCACTCAAACACGATGAGTAACATTCAACTGCAAACCGGTCGACGTCGAAAGCGCCGGACTGCCGGTGTGCCCGAGAAGACTTCGCTACCCTGGAAACAGATTCGCAATCATCTGCCGCCCATAGAACCGCTGAGCGCTGACGAGATCGAATCGATCCATCAGGCCTCATTACGGGTGCTGGCTGAACTGGGCATGAAGGTCACCGATGAGGAAGCCCGGAAACTCTATGCCGAAGGCGGGGCCCGTGTTGATGAACCTGAGGAGATGGTCTATCTCGATCCGGAGATGGTCGAGGAGGTCATCAAAACAATACCCGCACAATTCATACAGAATGCCCGCAATCCGAATAAGTCCGTGACGCTCGGCGGCAATCACATCACCTTTTCCGGTGTTGCAGGGCCGGCTTTTGTGTCGGACCTGGACCGGGGGCGGCGACCCGGAACCTATGCGGAGCTTTGCGATTACAAGAAACTGTTCCAGACCTACGACATCATTCACTATGCAGGGGGCGGTTTTGAGCCCCTGGACCTGCCCGAGAACAGCCGCCACCTGGATGTCCTGCTCTCGGAGATTCTTTATACCGACAAATGCCTTTATGCCTCGCTTCTGGGCAGCAATCGTGCCCGGGATGGCCTGAACATGGCGTGCATTGTTCACGGTATAACATATGAAAACCTCCCTGGGCAGGTTGTGATTGGCGGCGGTATCAACACCAATTCCCCGCGCTTGATTGATGGGCCCATGGCCGGTGGATTAATCGAACTTGCCCGGGCAGGACAACCCGTGATCGTGACCCCCTTCACCCTGGCGGGTGCTATGGCGCCGGTTACAGTGATTGGTGCCATCACCCAGCAGAATGCTGAAGCCCTGGCCGGTATCGTGCTGACCCAGCTGGTTCGGCCCGGTGTGCCCACAGTTTACGGTGGCTTTACCTCCAATGTGGACATGCGCACGGGGTCACCGGCCTTTGGTACCCCGGAACAAACCAAAGCGAGTCTCATTACAGGCCAACTCTGCCGGCGCTACCAAATACCCTTTCGCTCGAGCAATACCAATGCATCCACCAGCGTGGATGCCCAGTCCGCCTACGAAAGTGAGATGTCCTTGTGGGGGGCTGTGATGGGCCATGCGAACATGGTTATTCATGGTGCGGGCTGGTTAGAAGGAGGCCTGGTGGCGTCTTTTGAGAAGTTGATCATCGATGTCGAGATGATGCAGATGATGGCGGAGTTCGTTGAACTGCTGGTGGT
>LUSG01000288.1 GCA_001629395.1 Gammaproteobacteria bacterium REDSEA-S15_B12
CGGTACCAGCGCCTGCGCATGGCGACTATCGTCGTGTATTCCTGGTGTTGCTCGTGACCATGGCTTGTAACGGTTTTGTATACGCTGGAATGATGAACACAGCACCGAAGGTGTTCGAAGTAGGTTTAACAGTCACTTTAGTGGATTCATATACAGGAATCGGGATACTCACCGGTATTGTCATCGGGTTATCATCGGTATGTAGCTTTATCGGTGGCTGGCTTGCAGATCGCTATTCTCCACGAACCATCTACCTCATGTTCTGGATGTTGCTGGTACCGGCATTGATTCTGGTTGCGAACGCATCTGGCCACCGCCTGATAGTGGCGATGTTATTAGCGATGTCTTTTCTGGTGACTTTCGCAGCAGCAGAGAATATGTTGGTGGCACAGTACACGCCATTCAGATGGCGTTCGGTGGCCTATGGTGCCCGATTTGTCCTCGCCCTGGGCATCGGTGGTTTAACGGTTTATGTGGCAGGCGATCTGTTTGATCGGACCGGAACTTTTGGTGTGATCTATCTGCTCTTTTCTGCTGCAGCCTTGGTCGCAGTATTGTGTGCGTTCTGGTTACCCAGTACTGGCAGGGTGATTCGGAAACAAGCTGTTTCAAATTGAGAAAAGCTTAGACTTGATTGCTGATAACCAGTTGACCTGGTTCGAAACATTTAACGGGATAATAGTTCAATATGGTCGACCTGCTTGTTTTTGAGGAATCGTTGCCGCGGCTTACGGGGGCTTTAACGGATGATGATAGTTTGCGGGTTATTTGTTGGCATGCTGACGGCAGATTTTCACTTGGCGGTCGAACTATTAAACCCGACGCTATCAAACCTGAAGTAGGATGGATCAGCTTTGATATTTTGGCGCGCGGCGAAATGAAACCCTATGTTGAGACGCTACTGCAGTTTGATACGCTGCGTTGGGTCCAAACTGGGCATGCCGGGCTTGACAATCCGCTATACAGGGCGCTTGCGGAGCGCGGTGTGCGACTGAGCAAAAGTTATGCGCAGTCCATCGCTATTGCAGAATATACCCTGGCGCATGCACTTCACTATTTTCAGGATATCGAGTTTCGACTGTCGGCACAGCGTGAGGTCGAATGGAAAAGTAGAAGATTTAGGGAGCTTTTCGGTAGCTGTTGGCTAATTGTTGGTTTCGGACATATCGGGCGTCGTGTGGCACAACGGGCACGGGCTTTTAACGCTCATATCACAACGCTACGCCGTTCGGGCGCGCCAGATTCTGCAGCAGACGAGGTCATCGGCCGCGCAGAGTTGTCTACCACCCTGGCAAAAAGTGATGTGGTGGTGTTGGCGTGTCCTGAAAATGCGGATACCACCGGGCTTGTTGATACAACGTTTGTCGCCGCAATGAAAAAAGGATCACTATTGATTAATGTTGCCCGCGGCGGTTTGATCGACGATTCAGCGTTGATAGCCGGTCTTGAGCAAGATCGACCGCAATTTGCAGTGTTAGATGCGTTTTCAGTAGAACCATTGCCTGTAGAACATCCTTACTGGACACACCCCAAAGTGATCATTACAGCGCATATGTCGAATCGTGGCAGTGGCACATCGGATCGGGGGACGGAACAGTTCCTGGATAATCTTCGTCGCTATCTGAAGGATGGAACACCTGATGATGAGGTTGATCCCCAATTCTTGATCGCACCGACTTGATACAATAGGTTGCCCTGGGGACATTTATGCCGGTGTACACCCTCGGATCTGGTCGATCAGGGAGAGTCCGTCAATTGGACAGGAGTGTCCGCGCCAGGCAACGTGCTGATCGGGTCGGACCAGGATCAGCGGATGCGTGTATTCACTGTTGTTCGGTGGGACGGTGATATCAAGAATGTGAAGTGGGCAGCACCTGTGTGTGGCTGCAGCAGTCAGTGCCGTGACATCTAGACCAGGGTCGAGTCTCAATAGTGTAAATTCCGGGCCCAGACGGTCGTATAACGAGCATCCTGATTCTAGATACAGATGCGGGAGGCGGCAGCCGGGCAGTGTTGATGCTGTAAAGGTTGACATCGTGTAAGCGGGGGGTGGTTCTGGCTCGTGAGCGATAATGGGTGAGTCGTCGTAGAAATAGCCAAAGTTAAGTCCTGCGGCACAGTACTGCTGAACGTTCAGTTCATATGCATCGCGACCCGTCTGCTGCCGTACTCGATCTCCCTCTTGCCCTAGTGCCTCGATGTTTCCGGGGACGGTGCGCCTCTGCTTTACCATGGCGTGGGTATGATTCATTACAAAGTGGGAAACCTGTTCGGTAATCGGTAGACGCTCCCGTTCGTAAGCATCCAGAATGGATTCAGGTGCCCATTGGTTCAGTGTGGCGCTGAGCAACCAGGACAGATTCGCCGCATCGGCAACGCCTGCATTCATGCCGTAGCCAGCATAAGGCACCCAGATGTGCGCCGCATCGCCACACAAGAAAACCCGGTTTTTGCGAAAACGATCAGCCACGAGTCGTCTTCCGAACCAGTCTTCTCGTGCGAGGATATCGTATTTGAACTCATTATCTACGCCGAGAATGGTTCTTATAGAGTTGTCGCGATCAACCGATTCAAAGTCGGATTCATCTTCGCGTAAATAATTGTGGATTATCCACAGTGACTGACCATCAATCGCATAGACGTTGCCGGAACGTCGAGGGTTCAGAGATATGGTGCTCCAGGCCGGTTTCTCGCTCTGCAAGTGGATCAGCTCAGCGCTACGAATGAAGCTGGACTGGCAACGCTGTAAAACAGAGTCACCGTGAAACTGGCTGCCGATGCTTTTGCGTACGGCAGATGAGCCACCGTCGCAGCCAATCAGGTATTCACAAAAAATAGAGTGGGTGTTACCAGTCTCCAAGTCCTCTATGACCGCAACTACGCCATTATCACTTTGTTCGAGGGCTATGAACCGGGATCGGCATTGAATGGATATCTCGGTGGTGGCAGCAGCATGTTCAAACAGGATCGGTTCGAGATAGATCTGGTTGATACGGTGGGGTGGCTCCGGTGTTGGCCATCCGGTGTCAGGTCCCTCGCTTGTGGTGTAGCGATCACGTCTGCAGGGTATGGGAATTCGGGCGATTTCGATGCCTGTAAAGGTTGTGCGAAATGCCACATCGTTGGGATAGTCAGCCGGTAATCCAGTATCTCTGATTTTCTGGGAAATCCCCAGGCGCCGGTAAACCTCCATCGTGCGTGCGGACACGTGATTACATTTTGCAGGCGGGGGTACCCCATACCCTCTGACTTCCACCACCACTACCTCAATACCACGCCATGCCAGATCCAGTGCCAGGGTTAGGCCGACAGGCCCAGCACCAACGATGAGTACAGCAGTCTCTATATTGTTTGACAAGAAACCTTTAGCTATTTGATTGTGTTGGGCTCAGTTCAGCACATCCATTGGGAGTGTTTTGTCCGGAGCCCACTCGCTAAGGGAGGCATCGTATAAGGAGACGTTATCGAACCCGAGCATAACTAAAAGCATCGCTGTTGCACTGGCAGCGATCCCTCCGCCACAGTAGGTCAATATTCGATCTGCCTTATCCACGCTAAGCTCAGTGAATACCGAAGCGATGTGTTCAGCAGGCAGAAACGTAGTGGTATTGCTGTCAACCAGTTCTGCGGTGGGTACGTTAACCGATCCACTAATGTGCCCAGGGCGCCCATAGTTGCCAAATTCCCCCTTGTCCTGCCCGGTATGTTGTGTGCGTCGCAAAGCGTTTATTGTGCAGACCTTAGAATTATCAATAGCTGTGAGTACTTCTTCCTTGGAAGCCATCAGACCTGTCCGAGGCGTGGTTGTGAGCTGAGTCGGCGCATAGGTTGTTTGCTGGTCACTGACGGACCGTTGCTCTAGTTTCCATTTTGTTAACCCACCGTCTAGTACATGCGCATTGTCGAACCCTACAATTCGCAACAGCCACCATATCCTGGTTGCCCATTGGGGTGAGGTTTGGCTGTAAAGAACTACCTGGGATTTATCCCCGACACCAAGTGCGGCAAATGCTGACAATAGCTGACTGCTGTTGAGACAGGTAAAGCGCAGGTCGCTATCTGTATCGGACAGGTCGTCCTGGAGATCTATAAAGGCTGCACCAGGGATATGTTCCTGCAGGTAATCGTCAAGACCCGACTGTACCCGGTAAGGTCCGGGCAGTGCTGGGTCATTCTGGTGAATCAGGTGAGTTGTACAATCGTAAATACGCAGGTTGGGTTCAGCCAGATGTGAAGCCAGCCAATCGGTATCTACAAGATAGTGTGGATTGATGTATGCCATGGAGTATTCTCTGAAATCAAGATCGTTAGGTGGCTGAAACGTTACCACACACGGCCGAAGTAATGTCCATCAAGCTCGCGTAAGGACAACCGGTTTGTTCCAGGCTAATCTCCAGGTGGTAGACTGTGCTTCTTTTTAAATAAATGAGCCTTTCGAACCAACGGGATGGTTCGAACCGTTAAAGAAGATGGCGTTTATTTTGAAGACACATTTTGTAATAAGGGTGGTGTAATCGACAGGTGAAGATCGATTACAACACAACCATCGAGTTGATCTCCGGTCGCCTCATAGACCTGTCCGAGTTTCGAGGCAAAGTGCTGTTGATCTGCAATACGGCCAGCCACTGCGGCTATACCCCGCAATATGCAGAATTGGAACAGCTTTACAGATCACACAAGGAGAAGGGCTTGGAAATCCTCGGTTTTCCGTGTAATCAGTTTGGTCGACAAGAGCCTGGTACCGGTGCCGAGATTATGGAATTCTGCCAGCGTCACTACGACGTGAGCTTTCAGATGTGTGCCAAGGTTCGTGTCAACGGACAAAGAGAACACCCACTTTTCCACCAGCTTAAACAGTCCCGCCGTGGCTTTCTCGGTACGCGACGAATCATGTGGAATTTCACAAAGTTTCTGGTCGGGCGCCAAGGTGATGTACTGGCACGTTATGGACCACGCCGGTCTCCCAGCAGTCTCATCAAAAAGATCGATACGGCATTACGCGATTGATGTTTTTCGGCGTGTCGGCCCATGCCATTGCGGTACTGGCTGCAGCAAACTAGCACCGGTTGAGTGCATTATGTTGCTGTCGGTCATTCTGCTGAGCTATCTCGTCTGGTCCGAGTTGTCAGATGTGAATACAATGGGAGGCTCGCTAATCATGATCGGGTCGGGGCTTTAATGTATTGTGTTAGCCCTTCTATTGCTGATTAATGGGTGGAGCGATCGGTCGACAAGTCGGATCAAAATGAACGAAAGGGGTTGGCCAAGGCATCCGCGAGGAAGGTCAGTAGGTCGTGTAAAAATGCAGGGGCTTGAGGTCCGAATTTAGTTTCGACAGAGTTTGAATGAGATGATTGATTTACTTAAGATTGCGCAAACTGAGGCAGATGGTGGTGACCTTCTGGAGGTGTTGTCGGCACTGTTTCAGCCTAGTGATGTTCGACCGCTCGGTTATCCCAATGCGTTGATCTGGCAGGGTGGACTGCACGATGGGAAGATTAATCCTGTCGCACACGCCCTGACGGATGCCTATGCAATGATTGGCACCATTGCTGCCATAGATGTTTTGGGCCTTCCGTACTATGCAGTACCGATGTGGGCACAGTACCGTCACGATCATAATCTTGAGCCGTTGGCCTGGTTCGGAAACATGCCCTGTACCTCGATTAAGTGGTCAACAGCTGGCGACGCCTACGTTAACGACGGGCGGGGTGGCAAAGTTGTGGTTATGGGAAAGTCAGGTAATGCACCGCTGCGGACACAGGCAGGGGTCTACTGTAACGTGAGGCCCTACGGTTGCATTACAGTTGTACGCTGCATGCCGTGTCTTCCGTATTCCCAAGATCGAGCTGTGTTTGATGTCGATGCTCAAACTGGTGTCATCCATTCGGAGATGAACACACCAGGCATCCAGATGGCGTATGCCAACCGCCGATTTCTAAGAATGGTCCATGAAACAGGCTCGCTTGGGCGGGTTGCCATGAAACCAACCCAGGCAATGGAGGACGGGATCAACGCCGGATTGCTGTCCTGGATGCTGCAGGACACACAATTTAAAATAGGCCGGAGTTTTGCAGTTGACTGTTACGTTGAACATCGTGAGCGGGTTGATCGGATCGTGGCGCTGTTGCCAGAAGACTTCAAGGTGGGTATGGAGTCTTGGGGCGGTCAGATCGAATTGCATATCGCCGACACAAACTATGGACTACTGCTCTGGGACCTGATCGAAGACCGTGAAGTGATTGTGCTGGCGACCGACCTTGATGGTGATCGGCTAACCGACCTATTGGCCGATGTATCTGAACCTCTGCGACGGTTCGGTCAAATTGTGATCGATAAGCTGGGATCCGAAGCTGACATGGGTAAATTGTGGGGTGAGCTTGGCTACACCACCGGTAACGGACGGGATATGACGTCTATTATGTACAGGATGGAAGGTCCTCCCATTCACGAACAGACACTCGGATCAGCGGACGCCATGTTACTCCGCCTGCTAGACGGTGATGAATCGATGGGTGGGACGAAAGAACCCTACGACCCAAGAATTCACTTTGTATTGATTCGGGATGCTTACATAGACGCAAATCCTGGCAATGCTGCACTGCATGACTGGCTGGATGAAAATCTGGGCGTATTCGACAGTGTTTATGCTGGCGACAGGCCTGGATTCCTAGAAGGATACGCTGAACTTAAGAACCAGATCAGGCCCTGGGGTACCTAACGCAAATTCGTGATTGTTACTGTACGGTTTACGCGTGGGGC
>LUSG01000289.1 GCA_001629395.1 Gammaproteobacteria bacterium REDSEA-S15_B12
GGTATAGATATGGCCGCTGCAGTTGAAAAAATTACAAACAATGGGGTAGCAGATCTGGCTAGTGGTGATACAAGCCTAAGATGGGTCGGCACCCGTGCTACGAGACCTGATGGAGTTGATAAAGTTACGGGGCGGGCAAAGTTTGGTGCCGATACTTATCTTCCAAATATGTTGCACGGTAAGGTGCTCAGAAGCCCGTACGCACATGCAAGAATAAAGTCGATTGATGTGTCTAAAGCGTTGACACTGCCCGGCGTAAAGGCGGCAGTTACCCGCGACGATTTCCCTGATCAACCTGAGGGGGCGGTTCAGCCAGCTGGAGAGATGGTGATTAATTACCGTGACATGACGCGAAATATTATGGCGCGGGAAAAAGCTCTCTATGAGGGCCATGCTGTAGCAGCAGTTGCTGCTGTCAATGAGCGTGTAGCTCGTAAAGCGTTGTCTCTGATTGAAGTTGACTATGAAATCCTGCCGCATGTTATTGATGTGGATGACGCGATGAAGCCAGACGCTCCGCTTGTTCGCGAAGATCTCAAAAGTGAGGGAATCGAACCGCCGCCCGAAGAACCTTCGAATATTTCGAAACGAGTTGAATTCGGACACGGTGACTTAGAAAAAGGGTTTGCGCAGGCGGATGTGATTATTGAACGTAGTTTCAAAACAATGCCCGTGCACCAAGGGTATATCGAACCGCATGCTTGTTTGGCTAGTTTCAGCGAGGATGGCCAAGCCGAATTATGGTGTTCTACCCAGGGACACTTTGTCGCTAGAGGTCATTGTGCAAGATTGCTACAAATGGATGTATCGAAACTCCGGGTGGCCTCTTCTGAGATCGGTGGTGGGTTTGGAGGGAAAACTGTTGTTTACCTCGAACCTTTGGCTCTTGCGCTATCTCGGAAAGCCTGTCAGCCAGTAAAGATGGTGATGACGCGTGAAGAAGTCTTCCGGGCGTCAGGCCCGACCTCTGGTTCGAGTATGGATGTGCGAATCGGTGCGACTAATGATGGAAAGATTACAGCTGGAGACGCGACTCTCAGATTTCAGGCAGGTGCATTTGGTGGCTCGCCGGTTCCCGCCGCAGCACAGTGTGCATTTGCACCCTATGATCTCGAAAATGTTCGAACTATCGGATTCGACGTGTTGTGTAATCGACCGAAGGTAGCAGCTTACCGAGCGCCCGGTGCACCATTGGGTGAGTATGCAGTAGAGTCCGTTATTGATGAGCTAGCAAAAAAGCTCAACATGGATCCAATCCAGTTTCGCTTGAAAAATGCTGCAAAAGAAGGGACCGATTCATCCTATGGGCCCAAGTTCGGCCCGATTGGTTGTATTGACACATTAGAGGCGGCTCAAACTCACGACCACTACCTGTCTCCTCTGAAACCAGGCCAGGGACGTGGGGTTGCAAGCGGCTATTGGTTCAATATCGGGGGCCAAACATCTGCAACGCTTAATCTATCTGAAGATGGGTCGGTAGCTTTGGTGGTAGGAACGCCAGATATTGGTGGAACCCGTGCCTCCCTGTCGATGATGGCTGCTGAAACTCTCGGTATAGAGCTAGATAAAGTGAGGCCCCTGGTAGGCGACACGAGTGCACTGGGTTATAACATGTTGACAGGGGGAAGCCGAGTAACGTTTGCGGGGGGTATCGCTGTCCATGGGGCTGCGGAGGACATGATAGAGCAGCTGCGTGCGCGTGCTGCTGCTACTTGGGATATTCCGATAGAAGATGTTGAATGGAATCAAGGAGAAGCAGTGGCGGTAAATGGACATGCGGGTCAGGAAGAACCATTGGCTCTGCTTGATATTGCTAAGGACATGGCGAAGAGCGGTGGTCCAATCGTTGGTCGATGTTCTACAAACGCGCAGGGCGCGGGACCTAGTTTTGGTTGCCACATAGTCGATGTTGACGTCGATAAGGACACCGGGAGAGTAAGTGTGGTCCGATATACCGTCATTCAAGACGCTGGAAAAGCAGTGCACCCAAGCTATGTTGAGGGTCAATATCAAGGTGGAGCGGTTCAGGGCATTGGTTGGGCACTTAACGAAGAGTACATCTATGATGAGAATGGGAAGGTAGAGAATCCCGGGTTTTTGGATTATCGAGTGCCGGTCTGCTCGGACGTCCCAATGATTGACACCGTTATTGTGGAAGTGCCCAATCCAAATCATCCTTACGGTGTAAGGGGCGTCGGTGAAACGCCACTTGTGCCGCCACTGGCAGCAATTTCCAACGCGGTTGAAAACGCCATTGACATCAGGTTCTCCGAGCTGCCAATGTCACCACCTCGCGTGCTTGCTGCGATTGAATCGAGGAACTGACTGACCATACAAGCTAGCGATAGCTAACGGGGAGATCGGGATGGCTCGGATCGTCTTAACCGGTAACCTCAAATTGTATACAGGAGGTGTTACGGAGTTGGAGCTGGAAAGTGGATCGATAAGAAGCCTGCTAAGAGATCTTCGCCGACAATTTCCTGATATCCCGGAAGATATCGAAGACGAACTGGCAGTATCTATCGATGGCATCCTCCATCAAGATGATTGGTTTGCAAAAATCAATTCAGACAGTGAAGTTCATTTGCTGCCTCGAATTGCCGGGGGCTGAAAATAACACATCTGTGCTAAGAGCTAAATCAGCTTGAGTGTCTATCATGCTTGAATATTCTCCAAAAGTGTTGCCAAAACAGCTGTGTAACATCGAACGATTAGTTGACGCGTTAAAGATGCGAAATCTGGACGGTGTCGTTGTAAATTCCCCTTACAACATGTACTACCTTTCCGGCTTCAAGGGCATTGCACATAAGTCGGATGAGCCTCGACCATATGCCGTGGTTGTTGCACGCGATCAACCGGATCATCCAATCTTGGTAGTTGCTGACTATTATGTGGGTAGTCTGATCAGTCAGCCTACTTGGATTGAGGATATTCGTACATTTCGAGCGGTGATGTTGCCATTAGATTTGCCCGCCCAAGAAGATGACTTAGACCGTTTCCTGCCCGATGGTATCGATGATGTTACTTGGTCAGCCAATTTGCGTTGCCACTATGCTATGAATATTGTCGAGTCGTGTCGCGAAGCGTTAATAGACCTTGGTATTGGCTCGGGGCGTGTCGCATTTGATGATCAACGGTTTGGTCATCAGCTGGCTATGGACGGTATAGAAGTGGTGGATGGTTACGATCCTATGATGTATGCCCGGTGTGTGAAGACTGATGCTGAGATTGAGCTCCTAAAAAGAGCGACCAGTGTAAATGAACAAGCGATTTGCCGGGCAATAAAGACGTGGGATCGTGGAATGATGTGGCAAGATTTCAATCATGAGTACCACAGAGCTGTGGTCGATTTGGGTGGTTTTGTTCGCGATCCTGGTGCAATGGTTTGGGGGCATCCATGCGGTGCTGATTCCGCAGTGACACTGCAGTCAAGGTTGGATGATTTCGAAATGAGGTCTGGCGTACATATCCTATTTGACTGCCACGGAACACTCGATCTTTATTGTTGGGATGGTGGTAAGACGTGGATCGTTGACGGAGAGGCCGCTGGTGATGCGAAACAGTACGCAGATGTCACCGCATTAGCGGCGACAGCTGTAATGGAGTCAATGCGGCCTGGAGTAACGATTAGTGAACTACAAGCAGTGGGCCGCTCAGTGTATCGAAAGAATGGGGTTGCTAGAGCTGATGAGGTTCTGATTTTTTTCCATGGGCTTGGCCTGAGTCATATGGAACTTGAACAACATAGTGTTGATGGCGTGCCTAATCATGACTGGAGACTGGTATCGAATATGATAGTACCGATTCATATCCTATACCCAGGAGATGAACATCATCGCATCTGGTTAGAGGAAGTGGTCCAGGTCACGCCCGATGGTGGCGAGCCATTCTTCAGCTGGGGTCTGGATCCGCTGATCGCTGTCTGACGGGTGCCAATTGTTTTGTGTTAACTGAGTCGTCGATTAGTTACCAGGCCCGGTTTCGACCATCACCTCCAGGAGTGACGGCCCAGAACTCTTTAGGCTGTCTGCGAAACTGGCGATGAGCTGGTCAGGCTCGTTTATCTGTTGGCCGGGCGTGCCAAGTGCGGTAGACAGGGCGGCCATATCAATCGGTGGATCCTTGAAGTCCATGCCGATAAACCGTTCGTCTCCATGAAAGGCAATAAGACGTTCTTTTAGAATTCTATAGCCCCGGTTATTAAGAATTACAAAAGTGATCGGTAGTTTTAGGTGGGCCGCGGTCCACAGTGCTTGGGGGCTGTACATGGCGCTGCCATCCCCAATAATTGCAACAACTCGGCGGTCTGGCTGTGCTAGCTGGATGCCGATTGCAGCCGCAACTCCCCACCCAATACCACCACTGACC
>LUSG01000029.1 GCA_001629395.1 Gammaproteobacteria bacterium REDSEA-S15_B12
TTGGGATTCAGCGATCTTCTCGTAACTTATAGAGAATGGAGCGACGACCCAGTCCTTCGGCACCTCCTGTTCTAATCTAAATACCACCATTGGTTCACCATTGCCGATATCAGATCGTCGAACCCACACATCAACGTTAAATGATAGTTGTTCATAAATTTTGGTGTAGCCGGGCCAACTACTCGGATATCGAAATTCTTCTTCGCCCTCTTTAAGGGTAAAGTGTATCGAGTTCATCGGTTTCATGAATCCGGTCTGTACACCCGACAAGTCATCCATAATGAATAACTTGTCAACGGTACCACTGAATTTGTGTAGCGCGTCTTTGGGTGGAACATTTGACCCGATGTTGTACAAGAGTAACGCAACGCCAACTATTCCACTGCAGAGGGAAACAGCACAGTATGGCCATATCGAGCGTTGCTCATTTGCCGGCGTCATAAGCATCTTATGGTAATGGTAGTTCAGCTTAGTAAAGCGCCACGAATCAGAAAGAACCGATCGTGTTGCCTTCTACATGTTTGCTGGCTTTGCTGTGTACGCCTTCGAAAATTGTCATCAATTCCTCACCCTTGTAATAATAGGACTCGCATGGCGTTTTACCCCAACCCGGAACATGCCAGCAGACAGCACCCTCTCTCGACACGCTCCATGTACCGGTTCCTCGCACCCCATTCCAGATTTTGATGAGCGTCAAATCAGGCGAATAAAAAAGGCCCCGGCCTGGTCCCCAGATAACCGTTTTGCCGGAAAGTAAATCAATAGCCTCTTCTTTATTTAACAGCTTATTGTCGAAATCCTCACTGAGCCCCAACACGAATTTCACAGACGATCCTCCCCCAGTCGCCAGATTAACTACCGTATTGCCTTTTTGTAGTTCAGGAGCAAGCAACGTTTTTCCTTTAAAGCCAATACTCACAACATCATCGTTATGATAAAAAGCCTGGCATAGCACCTCATCCCAGGACCACACATGCCAGCAAAGGACCCCGTTATCATCCGTTGTCCATGTACCTTTGCCATACTTGCCTTCCCACAGAAGTAGAAGAGTTCCCGATTCCGAATGAAACACGCGTCCTTCACCCCAGACCTGCGTCTTCTCTGACATGTAAGCGTACAGTTCAGCTCGGGTGAATGGCCTCGCATCTTTGGCTGTCGTAATGATTACTAGCACCTTCATATTGAAGAATACCGTGGGAAACAAATTCCTTAGTCTTGGCCAAATTTGCATAGCTTTATTGATCCGCCTTATGGGTATGCGGCAAGCCGTAGTCTTCGGGCGGCCACTGGACGCATCGGCCTTCCGTATCTCCGGGGATAAATCCGCCGGCGCCACCGTCCGGTCCTCCCCAACGATCCGACTGACCATTGTCACGATAGTTGTAAAATAAGTACTCTGTTTCGAGGTCATAGCCGTGCGAGATGGCGCTTTCGGTCAGATTGCCATTTTCGTCAACCCACCGAACCCCGTTCGCATCAAGAAAATAATCATCAGCCATAACACCATGAAGCATGCGGTTACACTGATCTCCCAGACCGAAGTCCCTGTTGGCCAGAGGTCGGCCCAGCCGGGCATTGCAATCAGGCCTGATTTTGTTTTCTCCTAAAAAAGACGATTCCATGAATGGAGATCCATCCCACTCGATAAGGTGTCCATCTTTATCAGTGGCGAAGTGCCCCCCGGCAGAGTGATACATAAACCACCAGCCTTCAGCATTTTCTCTGGCTACTGTTCGAAGATAGTTTCTATACCAGTCCACAGAATAGCCATACTTGGTCCAGGGCCAGTTCTCCACGCCTGTCAACGTTTGACAATCATAGTCGTCCTTCTCGCAGTGCCCACCGCGACCACTGTGGTTGTAATAGGCCCAGCAAATAGTTGACTGGCCAAGATCCGAGTTGTCATAGCGGTGTTGCAGGTCATACAAATGTGCATGAAGTGACACGTAACGTGTGCTGTTCAATAGTTCCTGTGAGGGTTTCAACGTTAGTAACCCCTTAACCGAATCGATGATAAGGGTCATCTTTCCGTTAACCATAGGATCCCCGTTTGGCATCCAACCAGGCTCATAACTGTTTGGTGCTCCGCAGACATCAAAGGTGTATACCTGTTGCTCGGCATTAGTGATAGCACCACATAAGCCGACAAGGGCAACAATAATGACAGTAGAACATTTCCGTTTCATAAGACCTCCCTGAAGAGCGACCGACCCGATTGCAGGAAAGTGTGTCCTGGGCTGCAAAGAAAAAAGCCGCGGCAATAAGGCGACCGCGGCTTTTCTTAACTAATGATGATCTGGGCTAGAAACCTGCCTTGATCTGCTCCCATACTTGATTCATGGCAGTTTCAAACTCCTGAGTCTGCGGAACCTGAAACTTGCCAGCATCGAGTATCACCGATGGGTCGCGGGTTAACCCTAGTTCGGCCAACTGCTCGTCAGTAAATTGGTCAAACGATTTAGCGTTGGAGTGCCCATAGCCATTCACTTCGATAAGCCATTTTCCGGTCTCGACACTGATCATTGCATCGATGATGTCATGCGCCTTATCGGGATGCGGGGCATCCTTATGCATCATGGCACCACAGACCCAAGTGAGAGCACCTTCCTTAGGAGCTGCGAACGCAACCGGAACGCCTTGTGCTTTTAGTGCCACAGGCGAACTGTTCCAGGTCATAGCTGCCACCAGTTCGCCTGACGCAAGTGCTTGCTCAAGAGTAGTCATGTCGTCGGTGTACATGCGTATGAG
>LUSG01000290.1 GCA_001629395.1 Gammaproteobacteria bacterium REDSEA-S15_B12
AGTCAATGGGTAAATTACCTGATCGTCATGTCAGGTGAGGCAGCAGGCCTCGCTGCCGGTTTGTTTCTAAGCATTTTTCTCGCCAGTCTGATGTTTGTAGTAATTCGCGGAGTGATCTCCGGGCTGGATCGACGGCGGTACAACGGGAAGCTTCAAGCAGCTAATGCCTTAAAGGCTGTAGGTGTGATCTGAGCGTGATCGAACACCATGGCAGACCGGCTGGATTGTTCGGATTTACTGGATCCGTTAAATCGAACTGCTAGCGCTGATCCTTCGCATCGTCACAATAACCCTATGGTGGTGCCCATCGAGATCGGTATCTGCGGTTTGTGAATTGTTGTTATCGTCGATACTATGTCAAACACTTTAGATTGAAATCAGGAAATCTGGAATGCGCTTAATCCGGCAATACCACCATGTGTGGCCGTGCGCGCAGGCGTTCGGGCCCCACGTGTTGTTGGGCAGTTGTCTGGATGATGGTTCACTTGACCCCACCCGTTCGAATTCCGCCAAGAGGGCTTGAAGTGAAAAATAACTATCGAGTTGCACTGATCCCCGGTGATGGTATTGGCCGTGAAGTGCTCAGCGAAGGCGTCAAGGTGATGGAAGCCGCTGCTAGGCGTTTTGATTTCGAGTTCAGTTGGTCCGAATTTGACTGGAGTTGTGAGCGCTTTCACAGTGTCGGTGAAATTATGCCTGCTGATGGCCTGGAACAACTGCGTAATTTTGATGCGATCTATTTCGGTGCTGTGGGCTTTCCCGGTGTGCCCGACCACGTGTCACTCTGGAATCTGCTGATCCCTATGCGCCGCGGTTTGAAACTGTACGTTAATTTGCGTCCAGTTCGACTGCTGCCGGGGATGATCTCACCATTAAGAGACCGTATCCCCGGTGATATTGATTACCTTATTGTCAGAGAGAACAATGAAGGCGAGTATTCTGAAGTAGGCGGCCGCATTTATAGCGGGACAGACCAGGAGGCTGCCGTTCAGCAGTCCGTATTTACCAAAGTCGGCACCGATCGAATTCAACGTTTTGCCTTTGAACTGGCTGCAACCCGTCGTAACCACCTGACGTCAGCGACCAAGTCAAATGGAATTATTCATTCAATGCCCTACTGGGACGAGCGGTTCGAGGCCAACGGCAAGGATTATTCCGGGGTGACGACTGACCAATACCATATAGATATCCTTTCTGCCCGTCTGGTGCTCAGTCCTGACTGGTTCGACGTGATCGTTGCCAGCAACCTTTTTGGTGACATTCTTTCGGATCTGGGTCCTGCCACGACCGGAACGATAGCTATTGCACCTTCGGCGAACCTTAATCCCGAACGAGAATTCCCATCCCTTTTTGAACCTGTGCACGGCTCTGCACCGGATATTGCCGGCAAAGGCATCGCGAATCCAATTGGTCAGATATGGTCCGGTGTGATGATGCTTGATCATCTCGGTCAACCGGCAGCCGGCAAGGCCGTAATGGCAGCGATAGAGCAATTATTAGCATCACCAGACGGTATCAGAACCCCTGATATGGGTGGCAAGGGATTGTGCCGGGATGTCGGAGAAAGTATCGCCCAGATTGTGGCTGGTGCCTGAGATTGATCTTGACGATTCAGTAAATGGCTTCGGACCCCGGAGGTCTGGTCTTGAATCGTTTGTGAACCCAGAAATACTGGTCTGGTAACCGACGAACGCACTGCTCTATAGCCCGATTCATGGTTTCGCTGTCCAATTGCGTGTCGCCAGTTGGAAAATTCTCCAGGGGTGGATCCAGACTGACCTCAAACCCTTTTCCACCCTCTAGAATGCGGGCGGTGCACGGCAATACCACAGCACGGGTCATCCGGGCCATTCTTCCTAACACTGGCCAGGTGGCGGTCGGCACGTTAAAAAACGGCGCGAATACCGCACGTCGAGGACCAGGATCCTGATCTGGCAGGTAGTAACAGATCATTCCGTCGCGGATAGACCGGATCAAACTTTTAAGATCGCTTTTCCGTTCAAACATCTTTCCACCAAATCGGCTCCTGGCCTGTAGCATAAGTTTATCGAGCACCTTGTTCCGGTTGTTTTGGTAAATACTGACACTGGGATAGCGGGAGGAAACGTACATACCAGCGACCTCCATCGCAACAAAATGGGGTGCGAGCAAAATTACCCCTCGCCCTTTGTTGCTGGCGTTGGCTAAGTAATGTTCGTTTTTGAATGTAATGCTTCGGTTGAAGGCTTTTTTCGTTCCCCACCAGACAAACCCGGACAGAAGGAACATTCGGGCTGTATTTCTGAAATTACGGCGTAAAAGTAACTTATGCTCAAGGGCCGAATGGTCGGGAAAACACAACTGTAGGTTACGAGAAGCAATATACCGCCGGGAAGGTACACACACTCGAAGAACATCACCAAATAGTCCGCCCACGTAATAGAGAAACGGCAAGGGCATAAGACTCAGAATACGCACAAAAAATACGCCTACCCACGTTGGCCAGTACTGCAATCCATACAAATTTTCAGTGGTGTGGTAGATGGTTGGTGCTCCAGGCGAGATCCTTAATGTATGACGGTATTATGCGGTGTATCACGGACAAATCACCGACAGCCATCACTTGTGGGAAGAAAACATCCGTTGACAGCTCAAAATGCTTGGCTGGGTGATCTTTGTTCTGTGCGTTAGACTGAACAGCCTCCCATTATAAAACAGGGTTTTAGTATGACCGAAGAGTTGTTTCGCTCTGATGCTTACCTTCGTGAGTGCACAGCTGTCGTTATGGCTGTTAACGAAAATCGTGTCCAACTGGATAAGACTATTTTTTACCCGGAAGGTGGGGGGCAGCCCGGGGATATCGGTTGGATGATTCGAGCTGCTGGATCGGAGGTGCCGATTGTTGATACGCAATACCATTCGAGCGAAGGATTGATTCACCTTATCGGAGAGGGTAGCTCTGTGCCTTTCATCGGGGAGGAGATTCAACTGCGTATTGACTGGAATAGACGTTATCGCTTGATGCGCATGCACAGCTGTATGCATATGTTGTGCAGTGTAGTACCGGCAGCAGTCACTGGTGGCTCCATACGGGATGGACAGGGAAGGTTGGATTTTGATTTGCCAGAAACTATAGATAAGGCACAGTTGTCGGAGCGTCTAAATGAAGCCATTCGGTTGAACAGTGAAATGACGCTGGAATGGATTACCGAAGAGTCACTTGCTGCTCAGCCTGAACTGGTCAGAACGATGTCTGTTAAACCCCCTACAGGGAGTGGTACCATCAGATTGGTTAAATTTTGGGGAGTAGATCTACAACCCTGTGGCGGAACGCACGTAGCAGCGACGGGAGAGATCGGTCGGGTGAGGATAAAGAAAATCGAAAAAAAGGGCCGTCAAAATCGTCGCGTCATTGTCGTATTTGACGATGATGGTGATCTCAGTAGTTGACGTCAGGCATTTCTGACTTACGTCTTTTGATGAAATCTTTAAGGGCTTCATCGATTCCGGGATCGATAGGTGGTGACTCATATTCAGCCAGGGTGGATTTCCACATCTGATTTGCCCGCTTGGCTGCGTCTAAAGCGCCCTCCGATTCCCATTGTTCAAAGCTGTTATTGTCGGCGGTGCTGGATCGATAGAAAGCCGTTTCGAAGTTCGATTGTGTATGGTCACAACCCAGAAAATGATTGCCCGGGCCAACCTCGCGCAATGCAGCCATGGCCTGTCCGTTTTCAGAATCATCAACGCCTGACAAGAAGACTTCGATCATTGCTGCCTGATCAGCATCCAGAACAAATTTTTCGTAGCCCATGGAAAGTCCGCCCTCTAACCAGCCGGCGGTGTGAAGCATAAAGTTAACACCCGCAAGCATCGCGGTCTGCAGTGTATTGGCAGATTCAAAGGCTGCCTGAGCATCTGGTAGTTTTGAAGCGCACAAGCCACCGCCACTCCGATAAGGTACCCCTAGGCGCCGGGACAGGGCAGCCATTATATAAAGGACCATAGAGGGTTCCGGTGTGCCGAATGTCGGCGCCCCCGATTGCATCGATATAGCACTGCTGAATGTGCCAAAAATTACAGGCGCGCCAGGTCTGATCAGTTGGGTAAAGGCTATACCGGCCAGTGCTTCGGCCAGGATCTGTGTGCAGGTGCCGACCACAGTGACAGGCGACATAGCTCCGGAAAGGATGAAAGGAGAAATGACACTGGCCTGATTATTTTCTGCATAGACACGGGCCGCGCCCAGCATGGTGGAATCAAATGTCATTGGTGAGTTTGCATTAATGAGGCTTGTGATGACGCAGTTCTGGTCGACGAAGTCTTCGCCAAAAACAAGTTTTGCCATATCCACAGAATCTTGTGCCCTTTCTGGAGCCGTTACCGAGCCCATGAAAGGCTTATCGCTCCAGCGTAGATGGCTGTAGATCATATCTAGATGCCGCTTATTTACCGGTACGTCTACAGGCTCACACAAGGTGCCCCCGGAATGGTGCATTGAGTGTGTGCTGTAGGCTAGCTTGGTAAAGTTTTCAAAGTCCTCAAGCGTTGCATATCGACGCCCCTTATCCAGATCGTGCACAAAAGGTGGTCCGTAAGCCGGCACCAGCACACAATGGTTTTCGCCAATCTTAACGCTGCGTTGCGAGTTCCTGGCATGTTGAACATACATTCGTGGGGCAGAGGCCTGGATGATCTCTTTGCACATGTTTCTGGGAAAGCGAACGCGCTCGCCATCGATCCTGGCGCCGGCGTTTTCGAATAAAGACAGGGTGCGTGGGTCGTCTTTGAAATCGATGCCGGTTTCCTCGAGCAGGATTTCGGCATTGGTTTCGATTGTGGTCAGCAATTCTTCGCTGGCCATTTCGTAAACCGGCACCCTCCGGGTGATGTAGGGCACGCTCCGAGTGGATGCAATGGCTCGTTTTGCGCGCCTGGCTTCTCTTGCGTTACCGCGCTTGGTTCGCCGTGTGCTCATGTATCGGTAGAATCAAATGGCTCAGAGTGCATTTTGGGTCGAACATTGTATGATTTCTACTCGGCGGGCGACCAGGGCGTAACGTTCAGCGTCACCCAGGTTAGGTGGCGCGACCCAAAATGGCGTAAATCAGATAGACATCGTCGTTCAATTGTTTGGTTGGGTGATCTCTCACATGGACGTATACGTGATAGGGCCAATACAATACGCGCTCCAAGGTTCAGTTGGGGCCATCTGTTTTTTGAAGGTCGACATGATACGCAGCAGGATTGTCATCGTATTTCAAGCAGTTGGGAGACCAAGGAACAAGCATTTGTTGTCGAACAATGGATCTCAAGTGTATAGAGGATAAACAATAATGAAAGTACTGGTACCCGTTAAACGGGTCATCGATGCAAATATCAAGGTTCGTGTGAAATCGGACCAGTCCGGCGTTGAGCTTAACAACGTGAAAATGGCAATGAACCCTTTTTGCGAAATTGCGGTAGAACAAGCAATCCGCCTGAAGGAGTCGGGCTTGGTCGATGAGATCATCGTCGTTACAGTCGGTGCCGCACAGAGCCAGGAAACCCTCAGAACAGCGCTTGCCATGGGTGCTGATCGAGCGATATTGATTGAGACTGAAGAAGCTATAGAGCCATTGGCGATCGCAAAGTCGCTAAAAGCTGTTGTAGATCGTGAAGGGCCTGGTCTGGTTATATTGGGTAAACAGGCGATCGATGGCGATAACAACCAGACAGGCCAGATGCTAGCGGCGCTGTTAGGCTGGTCCATTGGTACGTTTATTTCCGATCTTGCCATTGAGGAGAGCATAGTCAAGGTCACGAGAGAGGTAGACGGCGGCCTGGAGAAACTAGAACTCGCACCCCCTGCAGTGGTAACCGTAGATCTTCGATTAAATGAGCCTCGATATGCATCTCTGCCGAATATCATGAAGGCCAAGAAGAAGCCGCTGGACAACATGAGCCCGGCCGATCTGGGTGTCGACATCGCTCCGCGCCTTTCCACCCTAAAGGTTGAAGCGCCTGCTTCCCGTCAGGCGGGTGTGAAAGTGGCCGACGTTGCCGAGCTGGTCGATAAACTGAAGAACGAAGCGAAGGTGATCTAAATGAGCATCCTTGTAATTGCTGAACATGACAACAGCAGCCTGAAACAGGCTACCCTGAATGTTGTAGCGGCTGCCAAGGCCATCGGCGGAGACATCGACGTACTGGTTGCCGGTGAGAACTGTGGTGCCGTTGCTGAAGCAGCTGCCAAGGCCGAAGGCGTTAACAAGGTACTGGTTGCCGACAACGCTGCTTATGGTCACTTCCTGGGCGAGAACCTGGGTGAGCTGGTTGCCGAAGTTGGCAAGGGCTACAGCCACATCCTGGCCGCCGCTGGCACCGTGGGCAAAGACTTCATGCCGCGCGTTGCTGCACTGCTGGACGTTGCCCAGGTTTCCGACATCATGCGCGTGGAGTCCGAAGATACCTTCGTTCGCCCGATCTACGCTGGTAACGCCATTGCAGAGCTGGCCAAGTCTGACCGTCCTGATCTGGCAAGCGCCGGTATCGTGGTTTCCGGTGGTCGCGGCATGCAAAACGGCGACAACTTCAAGATGCTTGAGCAGGTCGCCGATCTGATGGGTGCCGCTGTTGGCGCATCCCGTGCTGCTGTTGACGCCGGCTTCGTACCGAACGACATGCAGGTTGGCCAGACCGGTAAGATTGTTGCTCCGCAGCTCTATATCGCCGTGGGCATTTCCGGTGCCATTCAGCACCTGGCCGGTATGTCTGATTCCAAGGTGATCGTTGCGATCAACAAGGATGAAGAAGCGCCGATCTTCCAGGTTGCCGATTACGGCCTGGTAGCGGACCTGTTTGAAGCGGTTCCGCAGCTTGAAGAAGAGCTGAAGAAAGTTCTGTAACCTTCGGTTCTTCATCCAAAAAGGCACCTTCGGGTGCCTTTTTGCGTTGGGTGAAACTCCAATACCTGCCATGATACCCGGCCCGACTGTTGAACCGGATTCAAACACCATGACCACCACACCCTTTGATGCTTTAGCCTGCCCGTTGGACGGGTGCGCGCTCACCGCCAGCGGAACGTCCTGGTGGTGCGAGAACGGGCACAGTTTTGATGTCGCCCGGCAGGGCTACGTGCACCTGTTGCCGGTCCAGAAGAAACGTACCCTGGACCCGGGCGACAGCAAGGCGATGGTGGCGGCCAGACAACGGTTCCTGAATGCCGGCTTCTACGCAATGATCGCCGAGTCGGTTAGCGATCGGGCGCTGCAGTCGCTCGCAGCTGCAAAACAGGATAAACAGACCCGATGGGTAGTGGGCAGCAATGCAAACCTGCCGGTTCTGCCGGAATCACTGGATCTGGTGCTTTGCCTGTTTGGTTTTCCGGTCTATGGCGAATTTGCCCGTGTGCTCAAGCCCGGTGGGCAGGTGATCCAGGTGGATGCCGGTGCCGATCATCTTCGAGAGCTGCGAGAAATCATCTATCCCGAGCTGAAATCGCCTGGAAAGACCGACAGCGCAGCACCGGAGGGCTTCCGACAACTGGACTCTACCGTCGTGCGTTTCTCCGTGACACTCCCGGATCAGGAAAGTATTGCCGATCTTCTGGCCATGACACCGCATCTGTACCGGGCCAGCGCCGAGGGACTTGAGAAGGCAGCGGCGCTTGACTCACTGGAGGTGACCGTCGACGTGGTGCTCAAATCCTGGGAAAAGAGCTAACCCCCAAAAGCTATTGATCGTCGGAACCTTGGCCCTTGTCAAGCTTGCGGGACGCCAGCCGCTTTTCGGCCTTGCCGATGATCAGGGTATCGGCAAGGATGTGCAGTGCCTTGTTGGTGGTGCGTACCGTTCGGTAGATCTGCTGACTGGTCTGGTCATGGGTGGCTCGCGCTTTTCGGGCCGTCTGCCGGAACTCTTCATCTTTCGAGAAAAGATCAATCAGCCCGAACGTGGTGTTGGAAATCGCCTTGTGAACTTTCTCCACTGCGCTGGCACCGCCTGAGACGGAATCTTCCAGCAGGCGGGCACGGTTCCGTACTTCCAGAAGATCCATTCTGCTTTTCTGTAGGGCGCTGTGTGCCGCCACCCGATGAGAATTGAGAATCCGGGTTTCACGGCGGCACAGCAGGAGCTGCCAATAGGCGATGCCGAAGCCCATGAAGGCCAGTAGCAGGAGAAAAGATACGATCGCGGTGGTGATCATGTTAATGCGCTTCCATCAACCAGAGTGACTACCCGAATCATCGATACTCAAGCTGCATGTCGACCTCGATTTCACGCTCTGCCATTTCGTTTTCGAGCTCTTTTAGCACTTCCTGGTACACCATTTTGCGGACCATCACGGGGAGTTTGTCGGCAAGCACGCGGGCAGAGCGTGATTCCCGTTTGGCCAGGGCAATCGGATCCAGTACCCGTAGCGTAATAACCATTTCCGGCTGCTGCTCGGAATCTGCGATGTCGTCATTCTCCATCATCTGTGCGATCACTTTGCGCTGTTCAAGAACCTGCCAGCAGACGAAAGCGCTGAACAGCACAAGCAAGATGCTCAGTACCATCAAAAAGGTGATCAATTCGAACCTCCGGAAATCGTGTCGTGCACTGTGTTGCAGTGTGCCCCATGAAGTATGACAAACGATTGGCCGTGACGACGGATCCAATAGCGCGGCGGGGAAAGTAGAACGAGCGCTCAAAACTGCTAATATCGGTTGCAGTTGTAGGATGAGCTACGCAGAATCAACGAGTTAAGGCCAACTATTCACACCAACAGAGGATTGTTCATGGTTTGGTTCAAGGCGTTTGCAAGTGGTTTTCTCGCGACCCTGGTATTCCATCAGGGCCTGTTCGCACTGTTCTGGCTGGGCGGTGTTGTGCCCGCAGCGCCGTTCAACATGTCACCGGTGCCACCGCTGGGCGTTCCGCAGGTTGTATCACTGGCGTTCTTTGGTGGCCTCTGGGGTATGTTGCTGTGGCTGATTCTCGGTCGCCTTGCGGGGATGAAGTTCTGGCTGGGGCATGTCATTGTAGGAGCAGTTGGTCCCACAGCCGTTGCCATGCTGTTGGTGTTTCCTCTTAAAGGGCTCGATGTCTCTGCTCAGACCTGGGTTGGCGGGCTTATCCTCAACGGGTTCTGGGGCCTGGGTGTGGCCGTATTCATGCGCCTGATGGGCACCAAGGCAACCGCAGCCGTTCGTTGAACCCTGAACCAGTGCTCTGTTAATTCTCTATCAACTTTCCAGCTAATTTTGACTAAGGAAGAGCAATGACCAAATCCTCAGAAACGGCCTATGACCTGGTGGTGTTCGGTGCCACCAGCTTCGTTGGCCAGATTCTCACCCGTTACTTGCTCGAAACCTACGGAGTGGGACAGTCGGTGAAATGGGCAATTGCCGGTCGCTCCGAGAGCAAGCTCAACACCCTGAAGGGTGAGCTTGGCTCCAAAGCCAAAGACCTGCCAGTGATCCTGGCGGATGCGTCCGACGAGGCTGCCCTGAAG
>LUSG01000291.1 GCA_001629395.1 Gammaproteobacteria bacterium REDSEA-S15_B12
AATTAGGTCATCCAATACCGCACGTGTTAGACCACCTGAGGATGCCAGACTATCCGGCAATGATGGTTGTTGGAAACACGGACGAAAAAGACAAAAACGAAGCGATCAGAAACGGCACAGTTCTATGGCATACGGACCAGTCTTACGAAGAGGTGCCGGCCAGCGCAACCATGCTGTACGCGATCAAGGTCCCTCAAGTAGGCGGGCAAACACAGATCTGTAATATGGTCAAAGCCTATGAAGACCTGGACGATGACACAAAGGCCCGCCTTGAAACCCTGCAGGTAGCTCATCAGTATGGTCGGGGCAAGCTCAGGCCAGAGGAGTTCAGGGTCAGTCCAATTCTGACGTCAGAACAACAAGAACAATTACCGACGTTTTACCATCCCTTGGTAATGCCCCATCCCATTACTGGATTAAAGGCGCTGTATGCTGTCGGGCAATCCTCCTATGCTATCAAAGGCATGGAAGACAACGAAGCGGTTGCACTATTAGAGCAACTGAAGGATCACGTGTTACAGGAAAAATACATCTATAGGCATAAGTATCGGGTCGGCGATATAGCGATCTGGGATACGTTTCAGACATTACATTCCGGGCAGATGATAGACGTGGCCACAGATGAATCTAATGCACGACTCATGTGGCGGATCAGTGTACGCGGCAAGCCTGACATCTACCATTAAGCTCAGGGTTAGTATTACGAGGACAACAGACCCTCGTTGATTGCTTTGATTTGAAGTGCCAGTGTTTTTGAAAAAATTCGGCACTGGGCAAGACTTCCTGCGATAAACCACAGCCCCGGCTGACCAGTGCGCATCCACATATTGCGCAGTTCCTGATTCTCCTCATCAAACCCCCAGATCGGGCCACATCGTGCCGCGACATCCTGGCCAAACAGGTGGGTAACCAGATGATGTTGTCCCTTATAACCCGTGGCGGTGACCAGCAGATCTGCATCAAGGGTTTCTTCGTTGTTTAGTTTGACACCACTGGCAATAAACTGGTCAATATCCCGATACTGAATTACCCGTATTTGACCATTTACAATCAGATCGGAGCATCCCACGTTAAAGTAGTATCCGCCACCTCGTTCCAGATACTTGAACTGCCAGCCCGTGTTGTCGGTTCCATAATCGAGTACGAATCCAGCCTGCGTGAGGCCATCGAGCAGAGGTTTGTCGAGCTCTTTTGCTTGCTCAGTAACCAACTGATGCGTTTTACGCAGCACCTTGAGCGGTGTTGCTGCGGCGAGCAAATCGCAATCTTCTAGAGAGGGTCCTTCTTCGTACAAGGCATAAGGGAGTTGCGCACTGGGTTCTATATTGACAACCATGGTCGGGCTACGCTGGATCATGGTTACTTTGGCGCCGTTTGCATGGAGATCTTGAGCTATGTCATGGCCGCTGTTGCCCGTGCCCAACACCAGGGCTTTGCGACCTTGCCACGCAGTGCCATGAGTGTATTCCTCAGAGTGAACAATGGTCCCTGCAAAGTCAGCCAGACTTTGAATATCATTCGGCAAATGTGGTATGCCGCTGACGCCTGTAGCCATCACAATATGTTGTGGTTTCAAGGTTCGTTGTCGACCATCTGAAGTTCTAGTTTCAATGGACCAGCGTTGTTTCTCGTGCCGGTATTGACCTCTCTCAACTTCAGTATTAGTCCATACGTTCAGTTCCATGGCGTCTACATAGGTTTCAAACCAGCCGGCGAGTTTGTCCTTTGGAATGTAAGTCGGCCAAGTCGGTGGAAAAGGCAAGTAGGGTAGGTGATTTACCTGTACCTGGTTGTGCAGCGTCAGGCTGTGGTAACGGTTACGCCAGTTGTCACCCACCCGCTCGTTCTTCTCAACAACAAGGGTGTCTACTTTGAGTTGCCGTAATCGGGCGGCAATTGAAAGCCCGGCCTGTCCGGCTCCAATTACAACAACGGACGGGCTACGTTCTTCGTAGCTGACTTCGATCTGTCGGAGGTCGAGCCAATTAGGTCCTTTAAAGTCTCGTGAATAGGCCTCACCTGACGGCCTATTGTCGCCCAATCGTTCTTCGAATCCTTTAATCTCTTCGAGTTTGGTCAACAACGACCAAGCTTTGAATTGATCTGAATTCTTTGTGACAGGTGTCAGTCGAATTACTCCTAAAGACCTGCCGACACGCGTCTCAAAGCAGAATATCGCTTCTATGACCTCAACGCCTGCACGGAGCACAGATCGGGGTGCGGCGTGGTCCTGAGGTATCTGGAAGCCGTAGGGTTGTGTGTCCGGTATCAATGATTGAATCATCGATAGAATATTAGGCAGTCCTGAGACCGTCTTAACCTGCCATGTAAGGGCGAGAAGGTCACGCCAGTGGCAGTCTTCATGGAAAAGGTCTCGAACAGTGTCAGGCTTAGCGCTTGAAACGCATTCTTCAAACATCAGCAACCATTGAGCGACTTGTTCTCTCCAAGGCTCTGTAGAGCTCGAATTACGCATCGAATCGATCTTCTGAGACATGCTTGGGCCTAGAGATGGACAACAAACGCTCGCGTGAGTTAATTACCAGCGTTTCGCTGGTGTAGTATCTGATCCTGTACATACTGATTAATTTCCGAATCTTTGTAGCCCAGTTCCAACATTAATTCTCGGTTGTTAGCACCTTGAAACGGGGCGAGAGTCGTGATGCGGGGTAATTCCCCCGAATACTGAACTGGCGGGCGTGGCACGCGAACCTCACCAAGTGTTTCATCATCTATCACATTTATTATATTGTTATCAACAATATAAGCGACGCCTGCAGAATCGAATCGCTCAAGAATTTCTTTACTCATCCAGGTGGCGATCTCATCCGACATAATCTGGCGCCTTTGCGATATGTTTTTAGATCGCGCTTGCGCTGTTTTGAATCGAGGGTCGCAGATCAGATCCTGACGATTTAGTGCGTTACACATGCCTTCCCATTCAGAATTGCTGTTTGCCCCGGCTGTGATGTAGCCATCAACGGTTTTAAAGACAAGATCTGGGCTTTTCTGTGAATGAGCGGGGTCTTGTTCTTTCCCTACAAAGCTTAGACTCCCCATTGTTTCTGGCCACAAAAAACTAACCATGGTATCGAGCATGGCCAGGTCCATAGTCTGCCCTTCACCTGTTCTTTCCCGGTGGAAGAGGGCGGTCGTTATCGCGTGTGCAGCAGTCAGCGCTGTTGTTTTGTCACAAATGATCGTGCGGACCATTCTAGGCACGCCACTTAGTTGGTCACGTTGAACATCAGCAAGCCCGGACAGTGCTTGAATTACGGGATCATAGACTCGCTGGTGGGCCTGTGGTCCAGTTTTGCCGAATCCGCTGATAGACATATAGATGATGTCAGGTTTGAGAGCACGCACCGCGTCTTCCCCTAATCCCATTCGTTCGATCACACCGGGTCTGAAGTTTTGTACTAGAACATCCGCATTTTTGGCCAGTTCCAGAACCAACTCGAGCCCTTTGGGTTGCTTGATATCGACACACATAGAACGTTTGCCGCGATTGCAGGTCAAAAAAGAGCTTGTCATCCCTTTGTGTTCGGTGCCCACCTGGCGCATGTAGTCACCAGTCGGTGACTCAATCTTGATGACATCAGCACCCTGTTCTGCGAGGAGCATTGTTGCGATCGGCCCGGAAACCATCGTGGTCAGGTCCAAAACTCGGACCCCGTTTAGAGGCAGAGTGTGATCGGAATGATTTTGGCTCAAGGTTCTTCCTCAGTCAGTCATGTAGCAGAGGTTGTATGCGGTTTGGTACGCATTGCGATCGTGGAGCCGCTGTTGGTAATTCAGGGCGATTGATGGCAGTTCGATTTTATAATTAAGTGCCCAGTCGATACATGTGAGCAACAAAATGTCGACCGTGCCTGGTATGTTGCCCATCATATAGGGTTGACTTTTCAGTATGTCGGGTACAACGGCATGAAATTGTTTCAAGAAATATTCCTTGGCAGAGTCCACAACAGCGGGTGCGCTACCATAAATTTTATGGAGGTCCCCGTGACGCCTTATTGTATACAGCGGATGTGCGTCTAATTCCATTGCTATAAATGCAGTCAGTTCGTCTGAGCGAGCTTTCTGGTATCTGTCGTTCGGTACAAAAAAATCGGATGGTGCGTTAAAGTTTTGGGTGATATAACTGAGGATAGCGACACTCTCTGTAAGCGTCAGGTCGCCGTGTTGAAGGGCGGGTACTTTTCCCTTTGGATTTATCTGTAAATATTCTGCAGTTTGCGTCTCGCCTGTTCGTGGGCCGATAGGTATGGACTGATATTCCAGACCGAACTCGTGTAGAACCCAATGAGCCCTCATTGCGCGTCCAGTGGTTGCGCCCCATAAGATGAGCTTTTCAGTCATTGCTGTTCGATGTTAAACGCAACAAAACTCGCCAGGAATTAGCGTCATTTTAGTGTTTGCCGTGCCGGTATTCATCAATTTTGAACCATTGGGGTCAATATTTGTCGTTGCAATGGTTAGACCAAGTTGACAAAAACGATGGTGCCACTTCGTAAAATATCCGGTTGAAAACCGGGTCCCAGGTTGATTCGGTGATGAACTATAATCAATCATCCCGGCCGATTTGCTATCGGAGCTACAGCCGTACGTCATCCCGCCGGGTTTTAAGTCAACAGCCCAACTAAATCTTTGGCTCGGTGGCAGAGTGGTTATGCAGCGGCCTGCAAAGCCGTGTACGTCGGTTCGATTCCGTCCCGAGCCTCCAATTTTTACAGTGAATCCCACAAAAACACCCACGATCTCCCCTTTTGAGGTTCTTAGGAAAAGAAAACAGGTAAGCGCGAAGGATTCGGTACTTGCAGGTCCAGTCGGACCGATACAGTTTCAAATTCTGAATTTATTGGAGAACTACCCCAATGCGTTGGATCGAAACTGTCGTCCAGGTCATCTGACAGGTTCGTCACTCATTGTTCGGCCGGAAGATTCTAAGATTCTGG
Organism: Gammaproteobacteria bacterium REDSEA-S15_B12; assembly: GCA_001629395.1. Lineage (GTDB taxonomy): Bacteria > Pseudomonadota > Gammaproteobacteria > Arenicellales > UBA868 > REDSEA-S09-B13. The sequence goes on from LUSG01000291.1 coordinate 4,959, forward strand.
TCCTATTTCACGCCAAGCTTAAGCGCTGGCTACAGCCTGGCGGACATGCGGACCGAGACGGTGATATGGCACGGGTTGCACTGAGAGAAGCTATTGAAGAAACAGGGATACCTCTACTTAATATTGTAGAACCCCCAATCGACCTAGACATCCATATCGTTGATCCACCCCATGAGGACACACATGAGCACCATGATGTTCGTTACCTCGTGCTTGCGCCTGAAGGTTCTTGTCCGAGGGGTAACTATGAGTCGACGGGATTTCAGTGGCTGGATCCGAGTGAGATCCAACAGATTGATCCAGATGATGGTTTTATACGCTTGGTTGAACGGGGTCTGGCTATGCTTTCCATGCTACAGCTCCTAGACTCGCGTTCTCGTCCCTGATTCCAGCCAGAGCTGTAGCAAGTTATAACAGGGTCGTGCCGCCATCGACCATGATCGTTTGGCCCGTGATGAATTTTGAGGCATCAGACACGAGAAATGAAATTGTGCCAACCATGTCTTTGGGTTCCAAGTTTGCGTTCAGCGCCTGGTTCGACGCGATCACGCCAAGCGCTTTCTCCATTTTTTCTCCCATGTACTCTTCGGTACCTTCAGTGAGAACCGCTGTCGGAGCCACCGCATTGACCCGGATCCAATCTCTGCCTAGCTCTCGCGCCAGGCTGCGAGTCATGCCGATCACGGCAGCCTTGGACATCGCGTAGTCCAAAGCGTAAGGCATACCATAAGTGGCCGCCAGCGATGAAATATTGATAATTGTCCCCCCACCGGATTCTCTGATCGATGGTACGCAAGCCCGGCAGCAGTTCCATATGCCTTTGATGTTAACGTTCATGACGTTATCCCACTGTGCATCGGGGATTTGGTCGAATCGCCCGCCTGAAATATCACCATAGAGTGCCGCATTGTTTACCAGAGAGTCGATCCGACCATAAGCTTCGATTGCAGCCTTGGCCATATCATTGCAACTGATAGGATCAGTAACATCCAGATGAACACCGATTGCGTGGCCACCTGCAGATTTCACGGCCTCAACGGTGTTCCCAGTGTCACGTATATCGGCAGCAACAACATTAGCGCCCTGTTCGGCGAGGGATTCACAATAGGCGCGACCTAGACCTCGTCCGCCGCCTGTGACCACAACAGTTTTTCCCAGTAATTGCATCATCTATCTCCGGTCTCTTTCTGCGATTCGTGCTAGCCGATGGTCTGATTCTGCATGCAGCAAACACAGGATCTTCAGTCATGTATTTCGTAAGGCTGGCATTAAAGCACTATAGTACCGACAAGTCGTCAGAACTAGAATAGGTGTTTGCGCACCGATTATGAGTTGAGTCGCCCCTAAATGGTGGATTTTGAAATACGCAATGCGTTGATTGTCGATGGTACTGGAAAGCCGGGTTTTTATGGCAGCGTTGCCGTAAAAGGCGACCAGATAGTCGAAGTCGGATCTATTACGTCACCAGGCTCAGTCAGTATTGACGCGAAAGGCCTGGTTCTTGCACCTGGGATTATAGATAGCCACACCCATTTCGATGCTCAAATTACATGGGATCCTATGGTGTCCCCATCCATTTCCCATGGTGTTACTACCGTTCTTATTGGCAATTGCGGATTTACGATCGCACCTTGTAAGCCAGAACACCGAGATGTCACCATGCGTAATCTGGTACGGGTAGAGGGTATGTCTCTTAAAGCAATGGAGTTAGGCATCGACTGGGAGTTCGAATCCTTCCCAGAATACCTCAATCATCTCGAATCCAAAGGGGTAGGGCCAAACGTGGGGGCATTTGTTGGACACTCGTCCGTACGCACCTATGTGATGGGGGCTGAGGCAGCCCACCGTCCGGCGAGCGAAAGGGAAGTTGAAAGCATGTGCGAACTAGTTGCTAACGCATTAAGGGTGGGTGCGGTCGGATTCGCAACCTCTACGTCTCCATCCCACAATGGTGCTGATGGCCATCCCATGCCGTCTCGTCTGGCGGATAAGGAGGAATTAAGACAACTAGTGGGAGTTTTAGGAGAGCTGCAAAAAGGCGTGTTCATGCTAACCAAAGGTGCGCCAACACCGGTACCATTCTTGGAAAGCCTAGCAGCTGATACGCAGCGACCAGTCATGATCGCTGCGTTATTGCATAACAGTACAGACCCGGAGGGTGTGTTTAATGATTTGTCACAAATTAGCGATGCACGAAATCGAAATATTCCATTGTGGGGTCAGGTTTCCTGCTGCCCGTTAAGCACTGAATTCACATTAAAAGCGCCTTATCCGTTCGAAGGGCTATCCGCGTGGCAACCTGCAATGCAGGTTGAGTCAGAGGATTGTTATAGGAAGTTGCTATCAGACCTGTCTTTCCGTTCGAATATCCGTTCTGAGCTTAAACAACCTGCAGCGGTCAGATTGTTCAACGGAGAATGGGAGAAGCTGAAAGTACTTGAAGTCATTCGACACGAAAATCGTCGTTTCGAGGGTAAGTCAGTTCTAGAAATAACAAATGAAACCGGCGAAGACCCCCTCGATTTTCTCCTGAACTTATCTCTAGAAGAAGATCTTGGAACCACGTTTCTTTCAATATTGTTAAATTCCGACCAGGATGCTGTCGGAAGACTTCTAACTCACCCTTTCTCCAGTATTGCATTATCAGACGCTGGTGCTCATTTGACATTTTTCTGTGATGCTGGCTTCGGGCTCCATTTACTGGGATATTGGATTCGAGAACGGCAGATAATGTCCTTGGAAGAAGGTATTCATCGATTGACAGGGCAACCAGCCCAAATTTATGGCATACCAGATCGAGGCTACATTCGACCGGGTGCCTATGCGGATTTGTTCTTATTTGATCCAGAGACTGTAGGCCGCAGTCAGGCAAGACGAATTTACGATCTGCCCGGTGGCGAGCGTCGGCTAACCACCGACCCACAAGGTGTGTATGGTGTTTGGATAAATGGCACTCAAGTGTCGAGCGAAACCGGCACTATGGAGATTGATCGTTACCCTGGCCAAGTACTCAGAAAGTTCGATTCCTAATGCTCACCATCGAATACTATTTATCAGTCGTTTCTCCGTGGAGTTACTTGGGTCACCGACGCTTTTGCGATATCGCCCGAGAACATTCGGCAGAAATACTGTATCTGCCAATAGATTCTTCTATCTTATTTGCCAAAACAGGTGGATTGGCATTGAAAGATCGTTCGCCCCAGCGAAAACGTTACCGCATGCAGGAACTGCGTCGATATTGCAATTTGGCCTCTCGGGTAATCATTGGGGCCATCGAAGCGGGTCACGACGTTACCGAACTGGTTTATCAGCTGATGTCCGCTGTCTGGGTACGAGAAGAAGATGTCTCTGAAACGTCGGTTGTAATAGGTGCAATTCAGCGTTCGGGTGGGTGTGTAGATGATTTGCTTGCAGCAGCAGATCATAAAGACGTGCAAAATATTATTATCGAAAACAGTGAGCAAGCTGTCAGCAAAGGCGTGTTTGGTGTTCCCAGCTATGTCGTCGGTGAGGAAGTGTTCTGGGGACAGGACCGCCTAGAGTTCCTGGATCAGTTCCTGAGCAAGGTGATGGCTTAGCGAACAGCCGGTCTATCTCCATGACTAAGAACAACTATCGAGTAGTCACTGCGGGCCTTGAATTTCCAGAAGGCCCAATAGCGATGAATGATGGTTCCATAATTTTGGTTGAAATCAAGCGCGGCACACTGACCAGGGTATTGCGCAATGGTTCGCAGGAGGTCGTTGCCGAGCTCGGCGGCGGTCCAAACGGCATCGCTATCGGGCCAGGTGGAAAATGTTACGTCTGCAACAACGGCGGTTTTGACTGGCATACCGACAAAGCAGGTAGCCGGCCCACGTTGCAGCCTGCAAACTACAGTGGTGGCCGGATCGAGGTTGTCGATCTGGATACCGGCGTGGTCGAGGTGCTCTATTCAGAAGTAGACGGGGTTCCTTTGTCTGGTCCTAACGACATCGTATTCGACGGACAGGGGGGGTTCTATTTTTCTGACCTGGGTAAGGTTCGACGGCACGATCAGGATCGTGGCCGGGTGCTGTATGCAAAGGCTGACGGTTCGTTCATAGGAACTTTAGCTGCGCCAGTTGAAATGCCCAATGGCGTTGGGTTATCGCCCGATGAATCGACCTTATATGTGGCAGAGACTCCAACTGCTCGCCTTTGGGCATTCGATATGATTGAGCCCGGACGGGCAAAGAAACAGGCCTGGCCCTCGCCGCATGGTGGCCGATTCATTGCGGGTTCCTCGGACTACCAGCGGTTCGACAGTCTGGCGGTGGAAGAAGATGGCAGAGTCTGTGTTGCAACACTCGTGAACGGGGGTATTAGTATTATCTCTCCTGATACAGGTTCTGCCGAGCATATTCCATTTCCTGATCCATACACGACGAACATTTGTTTTGGCGGAGATGAACTGCGAATGGCCTACATTACCCTGTCACAGTCGGGTCAACTGATTGAGGTCCCCTGGCCTAGGGCTGGTTTAGCGTTAAATTATCTAAACAAGTAATCTTTCAAGTTCGGTGAGTTGTCCACTTCGTACCGTGATAGAGAATTTTTCTGCGAATTTCTTCAGTCTCCTTATGAAATGCCACGGCGACCGGGTCAAAATCGCAGCGCGGCTCCGGTTCCAGCTCAAAATGATGGTAGTTGTCTGTCCCTCTGACTAAAGCTGCACTGTCTTGTTCGGAGTATTGCTGCTGGGTATCCGGTGGTATGTATCTTATCGCAAGGCCAATCCTTCGGTCGTCGGTTTGATTTGGGTAGGAAGCGTGAGCAATGCGAAAAGCAAATAAGACAGCCTGCCCTGTATCAACCACCAGATTAACGGCCTTATCCTCATCGATGTGGCCTATTGACTGTCCGCGAGTCAGCATATTGTCGTTGTGATAGGTTTCTTCGTGGGTTAAATCTGGACCTTGATGACTACCCGGGAGAACGCGCATGCACCCACTTTGAATCGTTGATGGAGAAAGGGCTATCCAGACTGTAACCAGCTTGTCAGTATCTAGGCCCCAATACTGGCTGTCCTGGTGCCACGAAACGAACTGGGGAGAGTTGGCTTCTTTGATCCACCAGTCGGTTGACCACACCAGGATGTCGGGGCCGATGATGTCCTCTACCGTATCGAGAATTCTTGGGGATCGAATCAGGTCGGAGAGCCACTTGAAAAGTAGATGGTTTTTGAACCGAAGAGATCCCTTTAACACCCCGTCGTTTTCTGCCTCAAACGATTCTAAATTGGCACGAAGCTGTACGGCTTGGTCGCTCGGTAGCACTGAGAATGCTGGCAGAAAGCCATTTTTGTGAAACTCGCTGACTTGAGAACCAGTCAGAATTTTGGCCATTGATTCAATACCTCATCATTACTCGTGAATCCGGAAAAGTTCTTTAAAACTAATAAGGCCTTTCAGTCTTGCCTAGATTCTAATAGATTTACGTCATTATTGAACAAGGGAACGTTGGATGATTAGACGAATTCAGCCAAATGCAGTCCCAGAATCTGATGCACCGTTCAGTCAAATGGTGTTGGATGACTGTTATGCATATCTTGCAGGACTGGTCGCAGCAGATTTCCCACACGGCGTAGCAGTTCTGGGTGATGTGGGTGCCGAAACGAGAGCCGTTATGGGTGTTGTCTCTGATATGCTGAGAGAAGTGGGGCTAAGCCTCGAGGACGTCGTAAAAGCTGAGGTGCATCTTGCTGATTTGAACGACTTCGATGCTATGGATACCGCACAGGCTCGACTCCGGAACACACCGTAGGATCCGAAAGCTCAACAAAAAGACATGAACTGGAGAAAAGCATGAATTGGGATTGGCGAATCACCATACTGCTAATATCTCTATTGTGGATGGCCTACGCGTTTATACAGATGTTTCAATGAATAACGCCCATATTTATCGCACCCTGCTAACCAGGATCGGTACAGTCGGACGCTGATGGCAGGAAAGACTCAAAAACCGCCATTTGACTGGGAATCTTGGTATCAGGGGTGTGGCGGACGTGTGGATCATACGCCTCAAGCCAGCAAGATTGTCGCCAAGATTTATAACGAACAAGCACCAAGGTTTACCGGTTCCATAGAAAGCACTACTCGCCCGTTCGATTCTTCAGATCAGGCCAGTCAATTTGTTAAAGATGTGGCAATAGAGGCGGGTGCGGCTGCTGTAGGTATAACTAGGATAACCCCCGCTGATGTCTATCAAGGTAGATC
>LUSG01000292.1 GCA_001629395.1 Gammaproteobacteria bacterium REDSEA-S15_B12
TATCTAGGTCACCCACTCAGTGAATAGTGTACCTTAATACAGTTTCAATCCTTGGAACCAGGTACAGCCGGTAGATCGGTCGAGTTTTTTTCTCGTAGGCTTTCTGCCAGTGGCGCCTGGGAGGTCGTGGTTTCAATGACACTTCTTGGTGCACCTCCCTTCTGGGTGTACATATAGGCGAGACTCAGGCCAGATATAAAAAATACCGCTGCCAAACCGGCAGTAATACGACTCAGGAAAGTGGCTGACCCTTGACTGCCGAATACCGATTGGGAAGAACCGCCCCCGAATGCGGCGCCCATATCGGCACCTTTGCCTCGCTGCAAAAGCACCAGAATCACTATCGAAACAGCAGCTACCAGGTGAATCACTGTGAAAATACTGATAATCATCTCATCACTCCATTGACGCACAGATCGCAAGGAAATCACTAGCTACTAGCGCAGCACCACCAATTAACCCACCGTCGATATCTGGAGAAGAAAATATTCCTTGTGCGTTTTCAGGTTTTACACTGCCACCGTAAAGCAACCGAGTCTGATCTGCAACAACCGGGTTGAGTTCCGCTATCGACTCCCGAATCAACGCATGCACTTCCTGGGCCTGGTCCGGACTTGCGCTACGACCAGTACCAATCGCCCAAACTGGTTCATAGGCAACAACTGCAAATGGGAATATATCGACGCCATTTAAGTCAAGTACGCTCATGAGTTGTTCCCGAACTACCCGGCCAGTATCCCCGCGTTCCCGTTCGTCGAGTGTTTCCCCCACACAAATGATTGGTTTCAGTTCCGCAGCCATGGCCGCCTTAACTTTTTGGGCCACCAGATCGCTCGATTCACCGTACAGAGCACGCCGTTCCGAATGTCCAACAATCACATAACTACACCGCTGTTCTTTTAGCATCTCAGCCGCGATCTCGCCGGTGTATGCTCCGGGTTTGTGTATGTCTAGGTTCTGCGCACCCACCTCTATCGCAGTCCCGGCTAGCATCTGCACAGCCAACGGTATATAAAGAAACGGTGGGCAGACCACGACGTCAACAGCCGACAAAGATCGGACAACACCTTCCTTCAGTCCAGTCAAGAGATCATCTGTCATCACGACAGATCCATTCATTTTCCAGTTTCCGACAACTAATGAACGGCGCATCATTTCTCCCGCTACTAAAGATCCGTAATCTTCTATATTGGCCGACGAAGGTCGGCGATGTTACCGAGACCCAACGCTGGACGCAACCGAATCGTTGACAGCGTCGAATGCGCTAATATTTAGCACTCGAACTCACGACAGCCCTGGTCAACTGGTCGACTAAAATTTCTACCTGTACTACATCTACTCCTTCAACCATGACTCGAACCACAGGTTCAGTTCCTGAAGGTCTCAGGACTACCCTGCCGTTGCAATCCAGGGCCGACTCAACCTCACGAACTGCGTTGATAACCGTTTCGTCCTTCAGCAGTATTGCCGCTGAAACAGAACCATTTATTGGAACATTGATCATGGACTGTGGATAAATCCGCAAACCGGACACGAGTTCAGCTAATGTCCGGCCAGTCGAACGCATCACCTCAAGTACGCTCACTGCCGTCAGTAACCCATCGCCAGTTGTACCCTTGTCAAGTTGGATGATATGCCCTGAGGTTTCACCCCCTAATGTCCAGCGTTTGGCACACATCTTTTCCAGCACATACCTGTCTCCAACATTGGAGCGCTCGAAAGCAATCCCCCGTTCTCGACATGCCAACTCCAGACCAAAATTACTCATAACGGTCCCGACAATTCCGTCCGCCACCGATGGATCCTTTTGCCTATAGACCCCCAGCAAATAGAGTATCCCATCACCATCGACAACCTTCCCAGAAGCATCGGCTAGCACGACTCGATCTGCATCCCCGTCAAGCGCTATACCCAGATCAGCATTGTGCTTCTTTACTAACTCGGCCATATGCTGTGGATGAACCGACCCGCATCCATCATTGATGTTATAGCCATTGGGAAGAGCACCAGCCAACACGATCTCCGCACCGAAACAGCTCAGCAGTTTGGGGCCTATTTCATAGGCAGCACCGTGGGCGCAATCAAGAACGATTTTAAAATCGCTCAGGTCAAGATCAACACCAACTTGGTTCTGGCAATAAGCTACATAATCATCAGCAGCCCGGTTGTAGCGCCTCGCCTTTCCCATAACTCCAGACGTAACTGTTTGAATATTGTCAGCAAGTAACACCTCAATCTTATCTTCGAGATCGTCACTAAATTTCTGGCCGTCGCTGGTGAAAAACTTAACCCCATTATCATGGTAGGGATTGTGGGACGCGCTGATCATAATACCGGCCACCGCATTTGACGCTCTGGTTAGACAGGCAACCGCTGGCGTCGGTAAGGGGCCCGTTAAAACAACGCCCACACCAGCTGCCGATAGTCCTGACTCAAGTGCAGACTCCATCATATAGCCCGACTCACGGGTATCTTTCCCAATCAGAACCTCGCTACCGACGTGCGTCGCCAGTGCTTTTCCCACTGCCCATCCCAGATGGAGTATATCTTCGGGAGTGATCGGTTTTTGACCTACTCTCCCTCGTATACCGTCTGTTCCAAAGAAACGTCTATCGCGTGTGCTATTCATTGAATGAGGACTATACGGTGTTTCGGAATTCTTTAAGAATCTTGGCAGTCATGCCGACGTTATGCACACGAACAAGTGAGGCCCCATTTGCGACCGCCTTCACCGCATACTGCGCACTCAGCCGGTCACGATACCGTCCGGTCATTTTTGTCGGTAGAAACGATTTTCTAGATACGCCTACGAGAACTGGCTGACCCAGCTCCTGAAGCTCCCCAATCTCGTCAATTAGTCTTCGGTTGTGCTCCGGTTGCTTGCCAAAGCCAATACCCGGATCAACGACGATCTTCTCCGACGAAATTCCAGCTGAAAGACATCGGTCCACCTGCTGTTGCAAGAATGCTTTTACCTCTTGCACTACATCGCTATAGATCGGCGCATGCTGCATAGTAGCTGGAACACCTTTCATATGCATCAAGCACACCGGGACATCAAGAGCATGCGCCTGTTCTAAGGCACCGGGCCTCCTTAATGCATAGATATCATTGATCATTGCAGCACCAGCATCAACGGCTGCTTTCATAACTTCTGGCTTACTGGTATCAATTGAAATAGGGACCGAGACCTCCTGGGACAGGCGGCGAATCAACGGAATGGTCCTTTTTAACTCGACTTCAACCGTTACTGGGTCAGAACCAGGTCGGGTCGATTCTCCACCAACATCGATCAGGTCTGCACCTTCTGCCACCATCTGGTGAGCCTGTCTTATTGCATCCTCGATCCACAGATAGCGACCGCCATCAGAAAATGAATCTGGTGTGGCGTTCAAGATGCCCATCAACGCAGCACCCGCCGGCAGCGACTGGCAGTCTATGCTCAATAACAGAATGGATCTCTCGGACGTTAGGCCGAATCGCCTGCGGGTGAATCCATCTTAGGCTTCACCGTCGGCTGATCGGCTACAGAACTATCCTCGCCCAACGGACCTTGATCTGTAACATCTCCTTGCAAACCGCTGGTTTCACCACCTGAGCTACCGTCATCGGCTGATGGCGGATCCGGCCGCTCACCGCGCATAATCTGATCGATCTGATCGGACTCCAGCGTCTCCCAATCTAGCAAGGCCTCTGCCATCTTTTTAATCTTATCTCGGTTCTCCTCAATGATCCCACGTGCTCGCGAATATTGCTCTTCGATAATCCGTGTAATCTCCTGATCGACGAGCTCTGCGGTGGAGTCACTTAGATTCTTATGGGTGACCACGTCCCTCCCCAAAAACACTTCGGCATCATTGTCACCATAAACGCGCGGTCCGAGCGAGTCGCTCATACCCCAACGCTGAACCATCTTTTGGGCAAGATCGGTGGCCTGCTCGAAATCATTGGCCGCCCCGGTAGTCATCTGCCCCATAAAGATTTCCTCCGCGATTCGACCACCCATCAACACAGCGATTCTGGCGAAAAGGTAATCCCGATTGTGGCTGTATCGATCTTCTTCCGGCAACTGCATCGTAACGCCCAAGGCCCGACCACGAGGAATGATAGTGACCTTATGGACCGGGTCTGTGTTCGGACTGAGCACTCTTGCAACAATCGTATGCCCGGATTCGTGATAAGCGGTGTTCTTACGTTCGAGTTCAGGCATCACCAACGAACGTCGTTCTACCCCCATAATAATCTTATCTTTAGCCAGCTCAAACTCTTCCATCGAGACCAGTTTTTTACTCCCCCGGGCCGCAAAAAGAGCTGCCTCATTAATTAAATTAGCTAGATCAGCACCGGAGAATCCGGGTGTGCCTCGCGCAATAATGGTCGGTTCAACGTCTTCCGCCATTGGTACTTTACGCATGTGTACTTTTAATATCGCTTCACGACCACGAATATCTGGTAATGGGACATGTACTTGTCGGTCAAATCGGCCAACGATGACACCCTCATTGCCATCGAAACCGTCCATCTCTACCAGTAACTGATTGAGCGTTTGCTCTCGCTCATCATGTCCACCACCCAGACCCGCACCGCGTTGACGCCCAACCGCGTCAATTTCATCAATAAATATAATGCACGGGGCGTGTTTCTTGGCTTGTTCAAACATATCTCTGACGCGGGACGCACCAACGCCAACGAACATCTCGACAAAATCAGAACCAGAAATCGTAAAAAACGGGACCTTTGCTTCGCCCGCAATGGCCTTGGCGAGCAAGGTTTTTCCCGTGCCCGGACTGCCTGTCATCAATACCCCTCTGGGAATCCGGCCACCCAACTTTTGAAATCGAGACGGATCACTTAAGAACTCAACTAACTCGTGAACTTCTTCTTTAGCTTCATCGACACCAGCAACATCAGCAAAAGTAATATTGTTTTTATCTTCGGTCAGCATTCGGGCCTTACTTCTTCCAAACGACAGGGCACCGCGACCTCCCCCACCCTGCATCTGACGCATAAAGAATACCCACACTCCGATCAGCAGTAATAATGGAAACCAGCTGATAAAAATCTGCATAAACAAGGAGGTGCTTTCTTCTTTTTGGGCTTTAATGATGACCCCTGCCTCGAGTAAGTCGTTAACCAGTCCTGGATCACCGGGTGAATAGGTGACAAAACGCTGGCCGGAGCGAGTTCGGCCATGAATAGAGCTACCGTCTATTGTTACCTGTTCCACACCGCCTTGTTTCACATCGTGCAGAAACTCGGAATAATCCAGTTCCACACCTGTCCGACTGTCCTTAGGCGTAAAGTTGTTGAACACCGCCATGAGTACCATCGCGATAACCAACCAAAGTACAAGATTTTTTGTCAGATTGCCCATAACAGGTTCACGTTATCCTTAGAAAAGAAAGAGTTAAAACGAATAATAGCCGCGTCGATTATTACCCTTTTCTGCTTTGAGTCGAATTTTGAGGGTTTTCCCCTTTTTCTACAACCGTTTAGGCTACCAGGTCCAAATTTCTAGCGCCCTGGTATTCACTGATCTCAACGCACTTCCGTGGGCTTTGAGGCCAGTAGGTAATATTCAGCGCTCTCAAGACGTGACGCTTGCGGTTTTCGCACAACCACTTTAGCAAATGAAGCTGTTATCTCGCGACGAAAATCATCCGTGCCTTCACCTTCAAACACCTTAACCATAAATCTTCCGTTTGGACCCAGCACCTTTAGCGCCATCGATAGTGCCACGCGTGCCAGACCGAGACTGTTTGCCTGATCGGCGGCTTTTATACCAGTCAAATTGGGGGCCATATCCGATAATACAAGCCCTACAGGTTCGTTTTTTAGCCGCAATTCCAGTTCACGAGATAACGATTTGGTGGTGATGTCCCCCTGGAAAACAACTACATCTTTAATCGGCGCTAGAGGTAATATATCTATTGCAAAGACTCTACCCGCAACACCCACTCGTGTCGCCGCATACTGCGACCATCCCCCAGGCGCAGCGCCAAGGTCGAGAACAGTATCTCCGGGCATGATCAAGCGATCCTTCTGATCTATTTCTGATAGTTTGTATACCGCCCGAGAACGGTAGCCCTCTTCTTGGGACCCCTTCACAAATGGGTCACGGTGTTGCCGGTCTATCCAATACCTGCTTTTCGATTTTCGTCTGGCCACAAATCAAGCCTTCACTAAGGTGGTCGAAATTCACTGGGACCTATACCATAACCCAGTAATGAAACTGACTGGAGCCCAAATCAGACATTTAAGAGGCCTGGCCCACCACAAACGCACAGTCGTCACTGTTGGGCACTCCGGTATTACCGATGGCGTGATCAACGAATTAGATGCAGTTCTAACAGCGCATGAACTCGTAAAAATAAAATTACCGGCAGGCAGTCGTCTCGAAAAACAAACTATGCTCCATCAATTGTGTGCCAGTACTACCGCGACATCGATACCACCCAACTTACCCGCTGATCATTATTGCGAATAGGGAAGAACATCACTCCCGACCCACGCAAAGCCTATCTTTCTGGCACGACTATCCCACAATTGCTGCGGGAAGAGACCTGACAGCAGGCGGAACCTGGTTTGGACTTAATCTCCAGGGTTTATTTGCAGCCGTCACGAATTTTCACGAGCCGACTGTCACAGTGAAGTCTGAATATTCACGCGGCATGCTGGTGGCCGACTGGCTTCGGCGAAACACGGACTCTGCAGATTGTCACCTTCAGAAACCTGGCCAGCTTCAACGCTACCCAGGTGTAAACGTTATTTCCGGAAACATTGCTACCTTATGGTGGGATTCCAACCGGGGCAGTGCCCCTCGTCGGATTCCATCTGGAATTTCAGGCCTCAGTAATGATCTTCTAGATTCACCCTGGCACAAAATTGTCTACGGCAAACAACTGTTTAAGACGATTTTAAGTCACAGTTTCCGATCAGATACGTTTTTTGAACTGTTGTCCGATTGCACACCGGCCAGCGAAATTGATACCACGAACGCCGATTTTCTACCCGATATACCGGCACCACAGTCCCCGATATTTATCAAGGGACCCCTTTACGGAACACGCAGTTCAACAATACTTTTAGTGGACCGACAGAACCAGGTTCAACTTGTTGAACGGTGTTATGGCCCAGATGCGACAATCTTGGGCGAAAACCACCTTAATTTTAAGTTGCAGTCCGTCGCATGAATACTCCGATATCGTCGTCAGTGACTTCTATTTGATACCCGCATACGCCACAGACCTGGGTTTCGGCTGAGTTGATCCAGACGCCCAGCCACAGTCTCAAGGGCGAATTGAAACTCAGTGTTAGGACGATAATATCTAGTCGGCTCGTTTGATTCTTGGAGTGTCATGTGTTGAATATCGATTACCCGCATGGACACATCCATAAACGCGATATCCAACGGTACCACCACACCAGTCATGTGGAAGTTTGCGTGAACCGGTGCTGGAAAAGAAAAAAGCAGGGATCGCTCACTAGCTAAGCCAGGACAGACTCCTTGGAAGCCACGTGCTCTTTGTTCGGGAGAATTTGCTTCCCACGCAGCGATGACTAATGGTTTCTCTTTCCCGGCACTAAATTCCACCCAAACCTCCTTCATTGTCGCCCAAAATGAGGCGTCGCTAGAACAGCCTGCTTTAGGCCCCTGGTCGGCAACCCCGCTAACCGCTACGAAATACAATCCCACAATTGCTGCGCGCCTAAACAAGTGAATGAAGCGATTTCTCGATCTTTTCACGGACGTCGTAGGCGACCTTTAGTGCTTGTAATCCATCGCTGCCCGCCACCAGCGGTTGCTTGCCATTCCGGACACAATCTACGAAGTGGGCCAACTCAGAATCGAGTGGCGGCGTCGGTTCAACCTGGATAGAAGAATTAATGATGGGCGCGAACCTTGCATCTGGCGGCCGCTTTCCAGGACGGGATATCTCGATCTGTTGATCTTCAAAATTCAACGCAAGATAACAAGCATCTGCGAATACTCGAATTCTTCTGAATCTTTTTGCTGAGACCCGACTTGCTGTGACATTCGCGATAGCACCATCCTCAAATTCAAGGCGTGCATTCGCGATATCAACATGGTTTGTTACTATGCTAGCACCGACCGCAGAAACATACTTCAACTCCGATCGAACCAGGGAGAGCACAATGTCGATATCATGGATCATGAGGTCGGTTACCACGTCAACGTCTGTGGCTCGCTCTACGAATTCGCTCAGCCGATGCACCTCTATAAAGCGCGGCCGATCCAGTTCTTCGTGTAGTCGGACAACTCCGGCATTGAACCTTTCGACGTGCCCTATCTGGAGTATTGCACCGCTCCGCTCGGCTTCATTGACTATTAACCGGGCATCATCCAGGGTATGTGCGACCGGTTTCTCCAACAATACCGGAATTCCCCTGTGCAAAAACGGCAATGAGACCTCCCCATGACAGGAAGTGGGTACTACCACACTGACAGCGTCTACGGAATCGGCCAGTTGATCAACGTTACTATAAAAGTTACATCCGCAGTCCACTGCGACCCGCTTTCCCACATCTGAATTCACGTCATTGACGCCAACCAGAGTAACTTCGGGTAGCCTGGTGTAAATCTGAGCATGTATAGAGCCGAGATATCCAACTCCGACAACCCCGATCTTTACCGGCTCACTCATCGATATCGTCCGAGGAAAATATTACGCAGCACCGCGAAAACAACTGGGTTGGCATTTATCTGTGCCCTGCCCAATCCATTCAAAGGGCATCCTGATCGGTTTCACCCGTACGAATGCGGTGTATCTGCTCAAGGTCATAAACAAATATTTTTCCATCCCCAATTTTTTCTGTGCGAGAGGCATTTATTATTGTTTCGACCACCTGGTCGACAATGGCTGTATCGACTGCAACTTCTAACTTCACTTTTGGTATAAAGTCTACGACGTATTCTGCTCCTCTATATAGTTCCGTATGGCCTTTCTGGCGACCGAATCCTTTTACCTCAGTAATGGTCATGCCTTTGATCCCGACTTCACCTAAAGCGTCACGTACATCATCAAGTTTGAATGGTTTAATTATTGCGGTAACCAGTTTCATAGTCGGTTCCTTTGGTTGTTGAACCTTTCACAACAAATCTAAACTTTCTTACAACATCGCCAACATGCTTTTCGCATCACTAACTTCGAATTTTCGTGGTTCTTCAACATTCAAATGGGAAATAACACCATCATTCACAACAATTGAATAACGCTGGGAGCGAACTCCGAAACCCGCACCGGAAAAATCTGAATCCAGTCCCATGGCTCTGGTAAATTTTGCATTACCATCTGCCAGCATCATCACCCGCTCTCCTGCTCCGTGAACATCTCCCCAGGCAGCCATAACCCAAGCATCATTCACCGAAAGACAGATTATTAAATCTACACCCTTGCCACGGATCTGATCGGATAACTCAATATAGCCCGGTAAATGAGCCTTCGAGCAGGTGGGTGTAAATGCGCCCGGTAGCGCAAACAACACCACCCGTTTACCCTGAAAGAGCTCACCTGTCTGAACAGACTCCGGCCGTTCTTTGCCCATAATCTTAAGTTCCACATCAGGAATTGTTGCACCAATCTGTATCGCCATTAAGCCCCCGTTTACGAGAAATTTTCTGTTGGTCTTAGTATCCACGATTGTTACCGCACCTGCCAACACGTATCTTGATCCAATCTCTGATTTATCAGCGCAATGCGATTGCGCCAGTCCTATGATAAATTATCCGCTCATATCGTAATGTTAGTCGCCCCAAAAACTAACAATGGTATTTCACATTGGAACCTGTTGTTGACCTGAGAAGTGACACTGTCACTAAACCCAGTATTGGCATGCGCCAGGCAATGCTGAATGCTGATGTCGGCGATGATGTTTATGGAGAAGATCCGACGGCCACCACTCTCGAAGCCAAAGCCGCCGATTTATTGAAAACCGAATCTGCCCTTTTTGTGACAAGTGGCACCCAGAGCAACCTCCTGGCGCTACTAAGCCACTGCCAACGTGGAGACGAGTACATTGCGGGCAGCCAGGCACACAGCTACCTCGAAGAAGGCGGGGGCGGGGCTGTTTTAGCCAGCATTCAGCCACAGCCAATTGAAAACAATCACGACGGCACCATCGACTTGAACAAAGTCGAAGCTGCGATCAAACCAGATGACTTTCACTACGCTGCGACCCGACTATTCTGTCTAGAAAATACTTTTTTCGGACGACCGCTTCCCATTACCTACGTTAAAGAGGCAGCCTCGCTGGCGCGACACCATGGATTATCGCTACATCTAGATGGCGCTCGTTTATTCAATGCGGCGGTTAAACAGAATGTGCCAGCACATGAGATTGCCCAACATTTTGATTCCATATCGGCATGCCTTTCCAAAGGCCTGGGTGCCCCGATGGGGTCAGTCCTCTGCGGAACCAAAGAATTTATTCGGGACGCCAGACGCTGGAGAAAGATGCTGGGAGGGGGATGGCGACAAGCCGGCATTGTGGCATCGGCTGGACTCTACGCGCTCGAGCACAATATTGAACGACTGTCCCAGGACCACAAAAATGCGCTTCTCCTTTCAACATTACTTGAGCAGATCGATGGATTGGTTGTTGATAAACCAAGAGAACGAACAAATATGGTCTTTGTAACCGTACCCGAAGTGATCATCCCCAAGCTAACGTCCAGACTTCGAAAGGCCGGTATCCTAATCTCCTGTGAGTACAATCCAATCAGGCTGGTAACCCATCTGGACATTGATGAAACCGCGATCTATCGCTCAGCAGACGCTTTCCGACACGCGTTAAGTCATTAGGCGCTGATTACCGGATTTTCATTCGTCAGGCAGCATCCTCCACATCAACCGGTGGCATCTCAAACTCTGTCCAAAGTTTTTCTGCCGTCATCTGTGTTTTGCTCGCATTAGCACTCTTGATATGCCCAAAACCTCGAATAGAGAGTGGCAGTAGAGCGATCTCAATCGCTGCACCAAAGTTGCCAGCGGACAGTCCAGCACACAGTTTGCTGACAGTCTGCTCATAGTCCCTGACCAACTGCTGGTCAAACGCCCTATCCTTACTGTATCGAAATGGGTCAAGCACAGTTCCACGAATTCGACGCAACAGAGTCATTATCCTGAATAGCGAGAATATCCATCCGCCAAAGGCTCTTTTTGTAATCGTGCCATTTTTACGACTCAGTTTTGACAGGCTAGGCGGCGCTAGATTCAGCTTTAGTCGATAGGGACCTTCGAACGTGGACTCTAAGCTTTCCTTAAAGCGTTTGTCCGTGTACAAGCGAGCAACTTCGTATTCGTCTTTAACAGACAGCAATTTATGGTAGGACCGTGCAATCGCAAGGGTAAGTCGAAGATCAGTTCCTTCTATGCCGGATTCAACGTTTTTTACGGTGTCCACAAGCGCGCGATAACGTCTAGCATATCTTTTGCTCTGATAAGCCACCAAATGACTTTCCAAGCGGTCCACTGTTTGTGCAACAGTTTCGTCTATAGTCGAAATGCCTGAACATTCATCTGGACTGCCCGTCCGTTGAGTTCAATAGCTTTCTCAATCGCCACCGAAGGCACAGGTATACCCCCAAGCTGGTACCCAAAACCCAAAATCATCAGATTTCCAGCTATCGATTCCCCAAAAGCTGCTGTGGCAACTGCCGTTGAATCAACTGTATGTACAGAACTTCCAACACAATCTCGAATCGAGGACAACATTCTCTCTAATGGGAATTGAGTGTCTGGATCCTCGATAAAGTCACCGGACATCTGCTGATGGGTATTAATGACAGCGACCGTACCTGACCTCAATTTCTTTAAACTTTCATCAGAAGCGGAAGTCATAACATCACAGCCGAGCAAAAGGTCTGCACCACTGTCGGCTACATGAGTGGCGCTGATATCCTCCGGCTTCTCTGCAAGAACAATATGGCTGGTAACAGCACCGCCTTTTTGTGCCAGGCCAGCCATATCCAACACGGAACAACCCTTACCTGCAAGATGGGCAGCCATACCCAATATCGCACCGACAGTTACGACACCCGTTCCCCCTATGCCTGTCAGCAGAATACTGTAATGCCCGCTAATAGGGGTTACCTCGGGCTCGAGCAGCAAAGACTCCGCCAGCGCCTGAAAACCAGTGTTACTGTGTCCCTTTTTAAGAGACCCTCCAGTCACCGTTACAAAACTCGGACAAAAACCCGACTGACAGGAATAATCCATATTACAGGCCGACTGATTTATCGCTCTTTTCCGCCCGAATTCCGTCTCTACAGGCACTAAAGCGACACAATTCGATTGGGTTCCACAATCGCCACAGCCTTCGCAAACAGCTTCATTAATAAACAACCGCTTATCAGGAATGGCCATTTCACCCCGACGACGCCGACGGCGTTTTTCCGCCGCACAGGTCTGATCGTAAACAATCACACTGGTGCCAGTAGTCTCGCGCATCTCGCGTTGGACTTGATCAAGCTGATCCCGATGATGGAATGTGGTACCGGGTGCCCACTGAATAGCCTTTGAATATTTCTTCGGGTCATCGGACACAACCGCAATGCGCCTGACCCCCTCCGCGTGAACCTGGCGTGTGATGATCGCCGGATCCAGCGAACCATCTACACGCTGGCCCCCGGTCATCGCGACCGCATCGTTGTGGAGTATCTTGTAGGTAATATTGACACCCGCTGTGACGCTGGCTCGGACCGCGAGAATCCCGGAATGGAAATAAGTACCGTCGCCAATGTTCTGGAAAACGTGCTTTGTCCCACTAAATGGACTTTCCCCGATCCAACTGGACCCTTCTGCCCCCATCTGGGTAAAACCAGCGGTGTTTCTGCCCATCCACACCGCCATGAAATGGCAACCTATGCCAGCCATCGCTCGACTTCCATCGGGTACTACAGTAGAACTGTTGTGCGGACACCCGGCACAAAAATAAGGTGTGCGAACCATCCCTGGCGACCTCAGGCCGTCACGTGTTCGCCGCGCCTTAAGCCCCTCGATCTTTGTGGTCAGGTCTTCGTTACCGGTGGCGCTGACCAATCGCTCGCCTATCGACAGCGCTATATCCATCGCTTCCAGCCGCCCGTGGGCTGGAAACAAACTCTCCCCGTTTTCAGCACTTTTTCCAACGATAGTTGGGGCATTAGACGTACCGTAGAGAATTTCTCGAATCTGCTGTTCGATAAGTCCACGCTTTTCTTCAACGATGATAAGTTGTTTCAGGCCTTGCGCGAAGGTACGGACCCCATTTGGCTCAAGAGGCCAGGACATTCCGACTTTATAGAGTTTCAGACCCAGGGCCTTTGCATGAATTTCATCGATATTCAGTTCTAACAGCGCACGCCTGACATCTAGGTAGGATTTGCCAGTAGTCACGATACCCGTATGGGCATCGGAGTCACCCATAATCTGACGATCTATCGGATTGGCCTTAGCGAAAGCCTTGACTGCCTCGAGCTTATATCGGTGAAGTCGCTCCTCCTGCTCAAGAAATCCGTCGGGCCAACGAATGTGCACCCCGCCACCGGGTAAAATAAAGTCCCCGGGTACTTCAGTTTGAGTTCGGTCAAGAGACACCGAGACCGAGGCAGATGCCTCCACTGTGTCATGTACGCATTTAAGGCCCACCCAGCAACCACTGTAGCGAGATAATGACCAGCCGTAGAGCCCATAATCCAGGATATCCTGAACTCCAGCTGGATTAAGAACTGGCACCATGGCATTAACCATAGAGTACTCACTCTGGTGGGCTGTGGTCGACGATTCACAGGCATGATCATCCCCCAGTAACAATAGAACCCCGCCATTAGGGGAGGTTCCCGCTAGATTGCCGTGCCGTATCGCATCACCCGAACGGTCTACACCAGGACCCTTTGCGTACCACATCGCAAACACCCCGTCATATAAACCATCACCACGCAGATTGGACTGCTGAGTACCCCAGACTGCCGTTGCACCCAGATCCTCGTTAACCGCTGGCGCAAACTTAACCTGATTCCGGGACAAGTGTTCTTGAGCGAGCAAAAGTTGCTGGTCCAGGCCACCAAGGGGAGAACCACGGTATCCCGTCACAAAACCTGCGGTATTAAGCCCATAGGTCCGATCTTTCTGTGACTGGAGCATGGGGAGCCGAACCAGTGCCTGAATCCCGGACACAAATATTTGACCCTTTTCGAGCGTATACTTGTCATCGAGCGCAACGTCTCGCAGTTTCATCTGCCCCCCTGGCACATTAGCTACCGGACAATTTCAACTCCATAATCCTACCAGTTACACCTGGGCCTTGTATTCCTAAATCGCGGCGCGTTAAATACCACACTCTTCTTAGACTTATAGCACTACAGTACAGAATCTCAATGAGCACACACCCTGCGCCGACACGATTCGGATTTTTGTTGTGTCCAGACTTCACGCTGATCGCGTTGTCTTCTGCTATAGAACCATTGCGCATGGCCAACAGAATCAGTGGTCGCAGCCTCTATGAGTACTCTCTTTTTAGCTTCGATGGTGGCGACGTCAGATCAAGTAGTGGACTTGATCTAACGCCGGTCTCAAAACTAACTGGGCGCGAACAACTCGATGCACTTTTTCTTTGCGCCGGAACGACACTCGATAGTGCCTGGGATCAGATCGTGGTCTCTCAGTTAAAACCTCTGATTCGACGCAAAATTATTATTGGCGGAATCTGCACGGGAAGCTATCTCCTAGCCCGCACCGGTCTGCTTAACGGCTACCGGTGCACCATCCACTGGGAAAACATCTTTGATATGCACGATGAATTTCCGGAACTAATTGTGTCCTCGGAACTGTTTGAACTTGATCGGGAACGCTATACCTGCTCAGGTGGTACTGCACCACTGGATATGATGTTGACTCTCGTCGTTAGAGACCATGGCACCGAATTAGCTACTGCAATCTCTGAGCAATTTATCTGCGAGCGAATACGTGATTCTAAAGATCGGCAACGAATACCACTTCGACAACGTTTCGGAGCTAGCCAACCTAAGTTAGTCGAGGCCGTCGAACTTATGGAAAGCAACATTGAAGAACCCATGAGCTTGGATGACCTCGCCCGCCACGTCGGGATTTCCCGCCGACAGATGGAACGCATATTTCAAAAACACCTGAATTGCGTACCCACCCGTTACTACCTGGAACTACGCCTACGCAGGGCACGAGAACTTCTATTGCGAACTCCAAAATCAATCGTCGATGTTGCCTTTTCCTGTGGTTTCGTCTCTGCGCCACACTTTAGCAAATGCTATCGAGACTTTTTCGGGAAACCGCCACGCGAAGAACGACAAAGCAAATCTCAGTCCAGGACAAACAACGGGTCGGTTTCCAGCGAGTCCGCGGTTTGATTCAATCAGGCCACTCCTGAACGAAATGACTATAGTCGCCGTTGTTTAAAAAACTCCTCCAATCGGCTTCTGCAGTCGGCCTCGAGTATCCCTGCTATAACTTGGCATCGATGATTAGCCAAGGGGGATTCTAAAAGGTTCATAACTGAACCCGCAGCTCCGGCCCCCGGATCCCGAGCACCAAATACCAGGTTGCCAACACGGGCGTGCAACAATGCCCCGGCACACATGGGGCAGGGTTCAAGGGTTACGTACATAATTGTCTCAGGTAATCTGTAGTTTCCAATTCGAGCACCCGCATCACGAAGTGCCATCACCTCCGCGTGCCCGGTTGGATCTGATGATTCAATTGACCGGTTGCGACCGCGACCAATGATTCGGCCACCCAACACTACAATAGCGCCTACCGGAATCTCCCCGCTAATTGACGCCTCCTCAGCCTCTTCGAGCGCGACCCGCATCCATAACTCATGGGTTTGTTTATTGGAAGTGGTCACAAGGACTACCACCCTTGGTTGGGTCGGAGATTTTATGGTGAGTCACATCTAAATCCCCTACAAGAACATAGCCACGGCGTTTCCACGGCACATGTCATCGAATACAACCTGAACTGTCGATCGACCCATCCAGTATTGCTGTAGTGCAAAATATCGTGTCTTTTTGTAGTGACCTGACCAAATCCGCTTAAGCAATCAACCCCTATCACCAAGCAACTGACCCAAGAGTGTGTAGACGACTATTGGTT
>LUSG01000293.1 GCA_001629395.1 Gammaproteobacteria bacterium REDSEA-S15_B12
GCATAGATCTTGGCTGGCAAGGGCGTTGTGTTGGAAAATTCGAGCGTAACATAACCTTCCCATTCAGGCTCAAACGGGGTCACATTGACAATTATCCCACAGCGCGCGTAGGTCGATTTTCCAAGGCAGATCGTGAGCACGTTTCGCGGTATTCTGAAATATTCAATGGTCCGAGCCAATGCGAAAGAATTTGGGGGAATGATGCAGACATCGCCCTGATAATCAACAAAACTACTTTCGTCAAAATTCTTCGGGTCGACTACTGCTGAGTTGATATTCGTGAATATCTTAAATTCGTCCGAACAACGAATGTCATAGCCATAACTGGAAGTACCGTATGAGATGATTCGATCTGCTCCCATACTTGAGATTTGACCGGCCTCAAACGGCTCGATCATTCCGTATTCATCCGCCATTCGACGAATCCAGCTATCAGATTTAATCGACATCGACGACTCTGAATCCGGTTTCAATCATTCTGAATGACAATAGAAGGAAATACCTCGCTATAGTTACGTTTGCGGGCTGACAGAACCCCAGAAGCATTTCGTGCGATGGTCCGATATGCCTGCGCTAAACCACCATCCGGGTCTGCAACCACCGTTGGCCGACCTCCGTCACCATCTGACCTGATACGACCATCAAGCGGAATATCGCCGAGGTGTTCAACACCATACTCAGCCGACATCCATTTGCCGCCGCCGTCCCCAAATATGTGCTCCTCATGACCACAGTTGCTGCAGATATACGTACTCATGTTCTCAACGATCCCAAGAACCGGAATCTCCACCTTCTCGAACATTTTCAGTGCCTTTCTCGCGTCCAGGAGTGCAATATCCTGGGGAGTGGTCACGATCACTGCGCCGGAAACTGGCACCTTCTGCGCCAGTGTCAACTGAATATCTCCGGTACCCGGAGGCAAGTCGATAATCAAATAATCAAGATCACGCCACTGGGTATCTTGCAACAACTGTTCCAAGGCCTGAGTAACCATAGGTCCACGCCAGATCATTGGCGTATCTTCTTCGATTAAAAACCCAATCGACATAACTTGAACTTGATAGCTGTTCATCGGTTCGAGACTCTTTCCATCTTTAGACTCAGGTCGTCCACCGACCCCTAGCATCCGCGGTTGACTAGGCCCATAGATATCCGCGTCCAAAACACCGACATTCGCGCCTTCCCTAGATAAAGCCAGCGCCAAATTGGCTGAGACGGTCGATTTGCCGACACCTCCTTTCCCGGATGCAACAGCAATCACATTACGCACGTTCTTAAGTGGTGTAATTCCTTTCTGAACTTCGTGGGCGACCACCCGCGTTTCTATTTTCACGTCTATCGACTGAACGTTCTCTATCATGGACACCGCGTCCACCACCTGCTGCTTCAAATCGGAGTGCCACCCTTTGGCTGGATACCCCAAAACCAGATCAATCGAAACGCTCTTACCCTCTAAACTACAATCTTTCACTGACTTACCGGTCACCAGATCGAGGCCTGTATGCGGGTCGACAATCTCAGACAGGGCGTCCTGAACGGTATTTTTTGCTACTGTACTCATAAGAGTTTTACGGCCTCTTCAAGATGGGGTTGTGCCGGATTAAGCGATCAGATCAAACCAGAATCTACCCGGTTAATTTGGTATGCGAATGCTAACACAGGACCAGTAGACCTTTCGTATCGGCTAAAATATGTTTGAGGGCCTAGAACGAGACAATTCGCCCGCGCTCGCGAGCCGGCGCAACCTATTTCGTCAACACTACTAAATTCAGGTATTCAAGCAACCCGACATCCATGACAACGTTATCGAAAAAGATCCTGGTCACGAGTGCATTACCGTATGCGAATGGCCCAATTCACCTCGGTCATATGCTGGAGGCCATTCAAACAGATACCTGGGTCCGTTTCCAAAAGCTCGTCGGACACGATGCACGTTATGTCTGTGCCGACGATGCGCACGGTACGCCCATCATGCTCAAAGCACGATCCGATGGCATTGAGCCAGTTCAATTGATTGAAGAGATGCTCAGTGCGCATCAGCGTGATTTCGCAGGATTTGATATTCAATTCGATTCTTATCATACGACTCATTCGGAAGAAAACCGTTATTTTTCTGAGACTATTTACAGCCGTCTCAATGAAGCCGGCTACATTACCAGAAGAGTCATCCGGCAAGCCTATGATCCAGATGCCAAGATGTTCTTGCCAGACCGCTTCATCCGCGGCGAGTGTCCCCGCTGCGGCAGCGCGGATCAGTATGGTGACAGTTGTGAATCATGCGGTGCGACCTACTCCCCCGGTGACCTAAAAAATCCTATCTCTGCGATCTCTGGTGCCACTCCTGTAGAACGGGAATCTGAACATCATTTTTTCCGATTACCAGACTTTGAATCGATGCTAAAGACATGGATTGGCTCGGGACGCCTACAACCCGAGGTGGTCAACAAGTTGGCCGAGTGGTTTGATTCCGGACTACGCGACTGGGACATATCCCGAGATGAACCCTACTTTGGCTTCGAAATTCCTGGATATCCTAAAAAATATTTTTACGTGTGGCTGGATGCGCCCATTGGCTACCTAGCCAGCTTCAAGGCGCTATGCAACCGTGAAAATCTGGATTTTGATGCTTATTGGAAACCGGATTCTAAAACCGAGTTGTACCATTTCGTCGGCAAGGACATTCTCTATTTTCACGCCTTGTTCTGGCCTGCGGTTCTTCAAGGGGCAGAATTTCGGACGCCAACGTCAGTATTCGTTCACGGTTTTCTGACCGTCAACGGCGAAAAAATGTCCAAGTCGCGAGGCACTTTCATAAAGGCAGACACTTACCTTCGTCACCTGGATCCGGACTATTTACGCTACTACTTCGCAGCCAAGTTGAATAACCGTGTCGAGGATCTAGACCTAAGCTCGGAGGATTTTGTCCAGCGCGTCAATTCTGACCTCGTGGGCAAGGTCGTGAACATCGCTTCACGATGCGCTGGATTTATAAATAAACGATTCAGTAACGAGATCGGTGATCAGCTCGACGATCCCGCCCTGTTCAAGAAAGCCGTCGACGCGGGACACTCTATAGCCCAGGCTTACGAGAATCGTGAATTCAGCCGGGCGATACGAGAGATCATGAGCGTAGCGGATGAAGCGAATCAATACGTCAACAATCGGCAACCCTGGATCGTTGCCAAACAATCCAGCTCCGATCCAGAACTTCAGGCCATCTGCTGTCAGGGTCTCAACCTTTTCCGACTACTGATCACCTGGCTAAGTCCAGTGACTCCCTCTCTAGCGCAGCGTTCTAGTAGTTTTCTGTGCTGCGTAATCTCAGGACCTGGACAATGGTCGAACCTGTCTCAGCCGTTGCTGAACCATCGAATCTCGGAATACCAACATCTATTAACGCGAATTAACCCCAAGGATGTAGAACAGATGATTGCTGACTCTATAGAACCCGAATCACCCGTAACTAAATCTCATCTCTCAGACGAACCCATCCGACCGGAAATCACCATTGATGATTTCTCGAAGATAGACTTGCGCATCGCTAAAGTTGTCGATGCCCAAGCCGTCGAAGGTGCCGACAAACTTATCAAGTTACAGCTAGATCTCAATGGCCAATCTCGCACTGTATTTGCCGGTATCAAAAATGCCTATAAGCCCGAAACATTGATCGGCCGCCATGTCGTGTTGGTCGCTAACCTCGCTCCCAGAAAGATGCGGTTTGGCACATCTGAAGGCATGATCCTGGCAGCTTCCGGAATCGATGATGCATCTGGTATTTTCGTCATAGAACCCGATAGTGGTGCAGAAGCTGGAATGGGTGTACGCTGATCGTCCAATAACCATTCGATGTGCCAAGGAATCTAACTCGCAATGAGTGGTGCGGTCGATCCCCACATAATTGATCAGTGGCTGCCCCAGACACAATGCCAGCGCTGCGGGTACCCGAACTGCTGGGAGTATGCGCTGGCTATAAGTGCTGAGGCTGCTCCGATAAATCGTTGCCCACCGGGCGGTGATATCACGCTTCGTGCACTGGCTGAAATCACAGCCAAACCACTGTTACCGCTAGACAGAGACTGCGGCACAGCGAAGCCTTTAACCTGCGCTGTCATCAACGAGGCGCTGTGCATCGGCTGCACACTTTGCATACAAGCGTGCCCCGTCGATGCTATTGCCGGCGCTTCAAAGCTGATGCACACCGTAATTAGTCATGAGTGCACGGGATGTGAACTGTGCATTGTGCCCTGCCCAATGGACTGTATTCAGATGACACCCATTGCTGGCGTGTCCTTGGATAATCAACCTGGCAGTCCATGGCCTGAGTATTCGAGTGAGATGGTCGTCCGTGCACGCAGGCGGGCCCAGATGAAACGCTCGAGATCGAAACTGTCAGCTGGTTGCAGTAATACAGTATCAACCCAAACCATCATGCGGGAAAATATTCTCAGTAGCGTAAAACGTACCCGTGCCCGTAGAAACAGCCAGTATTTAAATAAAGACTAAAACAGTCGTTCACATGAATCCCGTCAAAAGAAAACAGATCTTTAAAATTCTGGCCCGCGTCCACGGAAGTCCTTCTACCGAACTCAACTTCAGATCCAACTTCGAGTTGCTTGTCTCAGTAATCCTCTCCGCCCAAGCCACTGATGTTTCGGTCAACAAAGCCACCGACAAACTGTACCGCAAAGCTAATACGCCACAGGCAATCCTTAACCTGGGACTAACCCGCCTTAAACACCACATTAGAACAATCGGCCTGTATAACACAAAGGCGCACAACATCATCAAAACCTGTCGCATGCTTATCGATTTGCACGACGGCCAGGTACCTGCCGAAAGAGAAGCACTAGAAGCTCTCCCTGGTGTTGGCCGCAAAACCGCAAATGTTGTCCTGAATACCGCGTTTGGAGAGCCGACTATCGCGGTGGACACGCATATTTTTCGAGTTTCCAACCGAACCGGGTTGGGCCCTGGCAAAACGGTGCTACATGTGGAGCAGAAGTTGCTCAAATTTACGCCTGAACGCTACCTTAAGGATGCCCATCACTTACTGATTCTGCATGGCCGTTATACGTGCACCGCACGTACGCCAAAATGCCCTGTCTGCGTGATTAGAGAATATTGTGACTATCGGTCCAAAACACGTGCATCAGAATGACCTGAGCGAGCACCAATTTCAAACTCTATTTTCTGTAGTGAACTATTTTTGTAATGGCGAACGCCGTTGGCGCAACACTTCGAACAGCGCGATACCCGTTGCGACCGATACATTAAGACTATGGATCCCGCCCACAGCAGGAATACGCACGACCTGATCACATTGTTTTCGCGTCAGTCTGCGTAGACCTTTGTCTTCCGCACCCAATACCAGCGCCACAGGTCGGACTAGATCTGTGCTATAGATATCGTTTTCGGCATTTTCATCAGTACCCACAATCCACAGTCCGCTATTTTTCAAGGTCGTCATGACGCGATTCCAGTTGCTCTCTTCGAATATCGACAAATGACTGATGCCCCCGGCAGCCACTCGCATTACCGTGGCGGTGATGGGACAACCCTTTTTGCGTGGGAGAATAACGCCGTCGACTCCGGCAGCAGCTGCAGTGCGAAGACAAGCACCAAGATTTTGAGGATCTTGAACACCATCAAGCACCAGCAACAGTGGGACCCGTTCAAGTTGAGTTAGATATTCCTCAAGTGGTAAAGAGGGCTTAGCCAAACCTGTTGTGTGAATAACTATGACACCTTGATGCCTTACCCCAGCGGACAGTTTATCGAGTTCTTTTTTTTCAGTTGCCCTGATCTGAATCTGGGAACGACGGGCCTGTTCAGCGAGTTCTTTGAGTCGAAGATCGTTGCGCTCAACGTCATATAACAATACCTCCACATTGTCGGGGTGCCTTAGGGCATTCTGAACTGCGTGAAATCCGCACGATGTGGAGACTATCGTGTTCATAGTGATAGCGGTTGTTTCCCGATCATATAGCACCCATTATGAGATCAACTTATTTTGCGGCATCAAAAATCGAGCGACCCCGTTCGATCCACGACCCACCCCGAGGATTGTCTGCCGGTCGCAACTTGTCAATGCAGCCCCTGCCGGTCCTAAGCGTCTATCTCCCGCGACGTGCCTTTTTATGGCGACGGTAAATCCTTCCTCTTGTTGTAGAGATATTGTTCATTATGCTGGAAAAACTGATTTTTCCGGCTTCTGGAGATGTTTGTGTCAGTACGACTTCAAGGACATCTCCCAATCGTAACGTCCTCCCTGTGTGCTTGCCCGCGAGTTCCATAGAGTGTGGATCAAACTCGTAATAATCACCTCCGAGCTCGGAGACATGGACCAACCCGTCTATTGGCAGGTCGAGCAACTGAACAAACACGCCAAATTCTGTGACCCCACTGATGGACCCTTTGAACACCTGCCCGATCTTATCCGACATAAACTGTGCTTTATAACAGGCATTGACGGCTCTTTCTGCGTTCTCTGCACGACGCTCAGTCATCGAACAATACTCACTAATATCTGCAAGTTGCTCAGCAGTAGCGTCAATGCGTGTTGAACGATCGTACCCCAATATATTCTTTAGGAGCCGGTGCACGACCAGGTCCGGATAGCGACGGATTGGTGAGGTAAAGTGGGTATAGCAGTCAAATCCCAAAGCAAAATGAGGCGCTACAGTCGAGTCATAGCGCGCCTGCTTAAGCGCCCGCAATACTAACCCTTCCACCCATTGCCCCCGTCCCAGCCTCTCTCGGGCCGCATTGAGAGTGTTGTTAAAATCCGAAATCTTCGGCGCCTGACCGCCAGCCAGTGTGAGGCCAAAGCGCTGCAGAACCTGGCGCAGATGTTTGAGATCTTGCGAAGAAGGGGCCTGGTGAACTCGATAGACCGCCCTGCTTAGAGACTTCTCAAGGGTCTGTGCCGCGCACAGATTGGCCGAGAGCATACATTCTTCAACGAGCCGGGTCGCACTGTTACTTTTGCAGTAACCAATAGCTTCCACTGTGCCATTATCCCCCAATGTAAGTGCAATCTCGGGAAAATTAATATCTATCCTGCCTGTGCCTATACACCAATCCTGCCTTGCCAGAACAATCCGCGATGCGATGTCGAGACTCTCACATACCGCCTTACCCCAATCCCGGTCAAATCGTTCTCCTTGTTTTTGGAGATACTGGTCGACTTCATCGTACGTCAGCCGAAGTCGAGAGCGGATCCAAGCCTGATCAAATTCCCACTCCCAAATCTCACCCGAGGAGTTAATTGCAATACTACAGATAACAGCAAGCCGATCTTCCTCGGGCACTAAAGAGCATAGATCGTTTGAAAGAATCTCCGGCAGCATGGGAATGACGCGGTCGGCAAAGTAAGTCGAATTCCCACGCGATCTTGCCGCTTTGTCGAGCTCGGTTCCAGGTCGCACATAGTGACTTACATCCGCAATAGCAATGTGCAGCAGCCAGCCCTCATCGGCATTACGAGCACAGATGGCATCGTCGTAATCACGCGCATCATCGCCATCTATTGTCACAAAAGGTAGATGGGTAAAGTCCCGACGCTGTCCCCGAATCTGTTCGTACACGGGTCGTGCGAGTTCTTTTGATTCGGCTATAACCTGCGGAGACCACTGTGCCGCGAGATCATATGCTTGGATGACCGTATCGGTGTAGGAAATATGCCTGTTTATAGCCAAGACTCGCCTGGGTTGTCGGTCCCTTCACCGCTTTTGCTGTTCAACATCGCAGCGTCAGCGGCCAACTGTGATCGTATGAACGCCGATAACCACTGTAGAACCTGCCTTATACCGGTCTGCGGTGAATAGTACTTCTTAAAATAATTCTGAGCACAAACACCCTCTTCGATGTTCGATTGACAACCTACTGAGCAGACGGTAATGTTCGCGCCCGCAGTCTGCCGTCGGGCTCACAATGCTAAGTGCCTGATCGAACTTTTTACCAAAAACTCTTTAGCCGAGGTGGCGGAATTGGTAGACGCGCCAGCTTCAGGTGCTGGTGGGGGCAACCTCGTGCCGGTTCGAGTCCGGCCCTCGGTACCATTTCTGTGCAGCCTCGACAACCACGACTCACGAGTACGGACTTTTACGTACAATCGTGTCTGCTCGGTCCGGACCGGTAGAAATGAGATCTATCGAACAACCCGTTAAACCCTCGAGCCGGTCGATGTAGTCTCTTGCTGCTTGTGGCAAAGCAGCAAACGTCTTAATGCCAAACGTCGCTGTCTGCCAACCGGGCAGTACTTCATAGATCGGACGACATAAAGATAACCCGCTCACATCGGGAAAAATATCGACACGCGAGCCGTCCACTTCATACCCTGTACAGATCTTGATTTCTTTAAGTCCGTCCAGAACATCCAGTTTAGTAATGCATAAAGAGGAAACTCCACTGATTAGACATGCCCGTTGCACCATCACAGCATCAAACCACCCACAGCGACGTGGCCGTCCTGTGGTAGAACCAAATTCTTGTCCTTTTGAAGCGAGTGCCTCTCCTGTCTCGTCAAACAGTTCAGTTGGAAAAGGGCCACTACCGACCCGAGTCGTATAAGCTTTAGCGATTCCCAGGATGCCGTCAATCAGCATTGGTCCTATACCACTGCCGGTCGATGCAGCGCCCGCTGTCGTGTTTGACGAGGTCACATAAGGGTAGGTGCCGTGATCTATATCCAACATAGTTCCTTGGGCTCCTTCAAACAGAATTGAGTCTTCTTGATTGATACAGTCTGTCAGTTCCACAGTGACGTCACCAACCATAGGCGCGAGTTGCTCGCCGAAAGTTAAAGATTCACTGACCAAGCTATCTGCATCGATGGTGTCACTGTGGTAAAGGTGTTTAAGAACAAAGTTGTGGTAGTGGAGTACTTCTTCGATCCGAGATCTACAAGTAGTCTCATCCAGAAGATCGCCAATTCTGAGTCCGCGACGCGCTGCTTTATCTTCGTAGGCTGGGCCTATACCGCGGCCGGTGGTGCCAATTGCTTTCTTGCCCTTTGCATGTTCTCGTAGCTTATCCAACAAAATATGATAGGGCATTATGACCGGGCAGGTATGACTGATACGTAATCGTTGGTCAATATCTGTGACGCTGCCCTTCAACGCCTCTATCTCCTGGATCAGAGCCGTGGGTGACAACACCACACCGCTACCGATAAAACATTTAACGTTGGAGTGAAGAATACCAGAGGGAATCAGATGCAGAATCGTCTTCTGGCCATCGACGACCAAGGTGTGACCGGCATTGTGACCGCCCTGAAAACGTACTACGGCGCCGACGTGGCGTGTCAGTAGATCGACGATCTTACCCTTGCCCTCATCACCCCACTGGATCCCCAAAACAACAATATTCTTAGCCATAAAATTGTTGGATCAGATTGTAGATCTCTATTAGCGACAACGGCTCATTGTCCAAAACGGGGTATCAGTGGACCGCATAGAGCAGCAGCAGGCCGGCAAGCATGCAGGCTCCGCCAGCAGCGCGTAAACGCGAATCTTGTATAGTACTGATGACCTCGACCAACCTTCTATATCGACCTGGACTTGCGAATGGAATCAATCCTTCGACTACCAAGACGAGTGAGAGCCCAACCAACAACTCCTGCCAGTTCATCGGTTGCGTAGATCAATCAGCTAGATCGGGCTCCGCTTTATTGAAATATCGAAAAAACTCCGAGTTCGGCTCTATAACGAGAAGATTATCCGGCGAATCGAATGTTCTTGTATAGGCATTAAGACTACGGTACATCCGATAAAATTCTCGATCCTGACTGAATGCCTCTGCATAAATGAAGGTTGCCGCAGCATCACCGTCTCCTCTTAATTCTTCAGCCTCTTTGTTCGCATTCGCGAGGATAATGGTGCGCTCCCGGTCCGCATTCGCTCGGATTTTTTCAGCCACCTCAGCACCTCGGGCACGAAGATCTTTGGCTACTCTGGAACGCTCTGCTTCCATTCTCTGATAAACCCTTTCACTGATATCAGGGTCGAGGTCAACCCGCTTAACCCGCACATCGATAACCTCGATGCCCAGTGAACTTATTTCGTCATCAATATTCGTGCGGACAATCGTCATTATCTCGACCCGATCCCCCGATATCACCTGCTGTACTGTTCGATTTCCGAATTCACGGCGCAGCGCATCGTTAACTCTCTGGGATAAACGGTTTCTTGCATTGCTCGCGAGCCCACCGAGCTTTGTGTAGTAGTCACGCGCATTACGCACCCGCCATTTCACAAACGAATCCACAACGAGATTCTTTTTCTCCCTTGTTAGGTATAACTGAGGAGCGGCATCCATCGTCTGAATCCGGGCGTCAAAGAACTTAACATTATTGATAACCGGTACTTTGAAATACAAACCGGCCTCCTCACTGGAAGCTACGATTTCACCGAACTGGAACACGATCGCTTTTTCTCGTTCGTCAACTATATAGAATGCTGAAGACCCCAAAGCCCCGAGTATTACAATCAGAATTACAATAATTAATCCTTTTCCTCTCATTCGGATACCCTCCCAGTCCGGCTACTACGTCCGCTACGGGAGGTGCCGGTCTCAGCCAGAGAGTTCGCTATACCTCCATCGTTATCAAAACGGGTGGGGTCGATTCTCCCCGCTGAATCGTTACGTTGCCTAATCAGCTGATCCAGCGGCAAGTACATGACGTTATTACCACCTGCAGACTGGTCGATCATAAGCTTCGTTGAACGACTCAACACCTGCTCCATCGCATCGATGTAAAGCCTGTCACGGGTTACACCCGGCGCCTTATGGTATTCATCCAGGACCTGAGTAAACCGTGATGCTTCACCCTCTGCTGCGGCAACTACGCTGGCCCGATACGCCTCAGCCTCCTGCAGTACCCGGGATGCCTTTCCGCGAGCTCTGGGGATGATATCGTTAGCGTAGGCCTCCGCTTCGTTCTTGAATTTTACTTCGTCTTCGCGGGCCTTCACGGCATCATCAAATGCACCTTTCACCTCAGTGGGCGGTTGAGCGTTCTGCATCTCGACCGCTTTCACATTAATACCGGTCTGATACCGGTCCAGAATTTGCTGCAGCAACACGCTGGTGTCCTGCGCAATCTCGGCCCGACCACCGGTGATTGCAAAATCCATAGTGTTTCGTCCCACGATCTCCCGAACCGAACTCTCAGTGGCTTGTCTTACAACCTGGTCTGGATCCTCGCTGACGTTAAACAACAGATGCCGTGGATCTTTAATGTCGTACTGAACAGCAAACTGAATATCTATAAT
>LUSG01000294.1 GCA_001629395.1 Gammaproteobacteria bacterium REDSEA-S15_B12
TCCCCATCCACGCCTTGAGTTCCGGACTAGCGGTGTCCGGATAAGGGATCGGTACCTGGAAATTGGCATAGAGTCCGTGGGTCGCACCCTTGGCAAGAAAGGCCACATGCGGTGTGTACCCCGCGCCGTTGACCACCATATCAACGTTCCAACCCATTTTGCGCGCAGTGACCACCGCACCAATGGTCTCGCGGATGACGGTACCAAGAAAAAGCAGATCGACGTTGGCCGCCTGCAGCTTCGCAATTTGTGAGGAAAAATCCTTGGCACCGCGCTTGTAGGTCGTTTCGGCTGTGAGTTTCATACCCAACGCTTCAAGCTGATCAACAACCCCAGCTAAAATATCTTTTCCGAAATCGTCATCCTGATAAAGGATGCCGATGCTTTTTTTGTCCTTTTGCTCAACGAAGTACTTTATCGTCGACTTACTCCCTTGATAATAAGACGCGAACATAGAAAACTTTAACGGGTCAATAGGCTCGTACATCGACCGTGCAGCTGACATTGGAAACAAGTTGTGCAATCCCCGCTTCTGCAGCATGGGGATCGTGACCATGTTCGTAGGCGTGCCCAACGCAGCGACCATGGCAAATATCTTGTCCTTATCAATCAGCTTGGAACCAGCCTGCGCCGCCTTGGTCGGTGAATAGGCCGTGTCTTCTACAATCAGCTTGATCTTACGGCCATTGATACCCCCAGCACTGTTTATTTCCTCAACCCGCATGCGCATACCATTTGTCGTCGGCACACCCCAGCCGGCGAGTGGGCCGCTCAGTGGCTGATGACTACCAAGCACGATCTCGGCGTCACTGACGCCCTGAGTACCTGCGTGCGCCGCAATATTAATTCCCAGACTGACGGCAAGCCCGCCCAGGATCTTTACAATTATCGGTATCGTTTTCATATCACTCTCCTTTCCTGTAATCGCCATCGACCGGCGTTTCAATAGTCTCGACCAGACCAACTTTAGAGTCAACGCCGAGTACTAATAAGTTGCAGTTTTCTCAGTTATACATCTCCTCGACAATATCCCTGTACTTGTCGCTGACAAATGACCGCTTCAGCTTCATGGTCGGCGTGAGCTCGTCATCTTCGGGTGTCAGTAGCACGTCAATGAGTCGAAAATCCTTGATCTGCTCAACCCGAGCGAATATCTCATTCACTCGGTTGATCTCATCCTGGATCAACTCAATGAATAACCAGGCAGGTGAGATACTTGCGCCCATCACCAATGATCACGGCATCCGACACATAGGGCGAAAACTTGAGCTCGTTCTCGATTTCTGATGGTGTGACGTTTTTACCACCGGCCGTGATGATAATGTCTTTCATGCGATCGGTGATCGAGACATAACCCTCCTCGTCGATATGGCCAACATCGCCGGTGTACAGCCAACCGTCAACAATAGTTTCCGCTGTTTTCTCCGGCATGTTGTAGTAACCCATGAATACATGGTCACCACGCAGCAGAATCTCGCCGTCGCTCGAGATTTTCAGTTCACCGTAGGGCACTGGCTTGCCCACGGTACCGAGCTTTACCTCTCCAGGGTAGGTCACGGTCGCCATTCCGACATTTTCAGTCTGGCCGTAGATCTCCAGCATCTGAAGGCCCAGTGCCAGGTACCAGCGAACGAGCTGCGGTGATACCGGTGCTGCCCCGGTCAGCATCCAGCGACACCGGTCTAGCCCCATCAGCTTGCGTACATTTTTCAGCACCAGCAGTAAGGCCAATTGGTATTGAATTCGGAAAATCCAGGGTACACGCTGGTGGGCGAGTTCCAGGTCCACCACACGATAACCCGCATTCAGCGCCATGGCATAGACCCATTTCTGGAATGTAGTGCCATCGGCAAGTGCAATCTGTATTCCTGAATAGAATTTTTCCCATACCCGGGGCACACCGCCGAAAACTGTTGGCTGCACTTCACGCACGTTCTCAGCCACGGTATCGGGTCCCTCGCAAAAATTGATCACCGTCCCCGTGTAGAGGGAGTAATACGCGCCGATAACGCGCTCCGCCACATGGCACAGCGGCAAAAAAGCGAGCCGCTCGTCACCCTGCTTCTGGTCCAGTAGCGCACAGCCATTGACACACTGAAAGACCACACTGCGGTGACTGATCATGGCGCCTTTAGGCGGACCCGTCGTGCCCGACGTGTAAATCAGGATGGCGAGATCGTCGGGGTGGGACTTCTGCAGCATCTGTTCCCAGCGTGAGCCATCATCCTGGGCAAGCCTCCGACCCTGGGCCATGAAGTCGTCAAGGCTTATGGCCATGGGGTCGCTGAAGTTCTGCAGCCCCTCCATATCGAATATGACGATCCTCTGAATGGACGGGCAGTTCGGCCTGACAAGCAGCACCTTGTCAAGCTGTTCCTCGTCCTCGACAAAGACCAGCCTGGCCTGACAATTGTTGATCAGATATTCCACCTGGGCCGGGGCATCCGTCGGATAAATACCGGTGGAAACGCCACCGATACACAAAGTGCCAAGATCTGCAAAGAGCCATTCTTTGTTTGTGTTTGACAAAATGCAGGCAATATCACCTTGTTTGAAGCCGCAGGCATCCAGCGCCAGCCCCACTTCCATTGCCCGCTGGCCGAGATCGTGCCAGGTTAATGCCCGCCAGACACCCAGACGTTTGTCGCGAATGATGATCTCATCGGACCACTGCTGTACCCGACTCCAGAACAGGCTACTGAGCGTGTCACCAATATCGGAATCTGCCTGGATAGTCAGGCCCAGACCCGGATCACATACATCTACTCGCCCAGTCGGTATCTGGTTCATACCGTAACGTCCATCTTTTGACAACACATTAGCGCCACACCTTTTTTCGCTTCCAGCGCCGAGTACCCCGTACTCCCTCTTCGCGGATGCCGAGGTAGAACTCCCTGATGTCCTTGTTTCCACGCAATCTCTCGGATGAATCTTCCATCACGATCCGCCCCACTTCCAGCACGTAACCATAGTGGGCGACCCGCAGTGCCATGTTGGCGTTCTGCTCAACAATCAGGATCGTTATGCGGCGTTCTTCGTTGAGTCGGCGAACAATATCGAAGATCTCCTTGACCAGTCTTGGCGAGAGTCCCAGCGACGGCTCGTCCAGCAACAGCAGCCGGGGCTGTTGCATCAGCGCCCGGCTGATCGCGAGCATCTGCTGTTCACCGCCGGACAGCTGGCCGGCCTGCTGGGAGGCCCGCTGCTCGATCACAGGAAAATAGTTGTACACAAGTTCCAGGTCCCGTGCAATTTTTGCCCGATCGCGACGCAGAAAACACCCCATCATGAGGTTCTCTTTTACCGTCAGTAGAGGAAATATCTCACGGCCTTCCGGTACGTGAGAGATCCCACGTGACACGATATCGGCAGGTTCGCGTTTCTGGATGGCCTGATCGTCGAATGTTACGCTTCCTTTCTGTGGATCCATGATCCCGGATATGGTTCGCAGTATGGTTGTTTTACCTGCACCGTTGGCGCCGAGGACCGCCACGATATGGTTTTCCTCGACGTCCAGGCTAATGCCACGAATGGCCGTGATCGGACCGTAATAGGTTTCGATGTTGCGGACCCTGAGCAATGGTGATGTCATTTCTCACTATTCTCCCAGGTAAGCCTTAACCACATCGGCATTGTTCTGGACGGAAGACGGCGATCCCTCGGCAATCACCCTGCCGTCGTTCAATGCCAGTACCCGGTCAGACACGTCGGCAACGAGTTTCATGTCATGTTCTACCATGAGCAGTGTGATCCCGAGTTGCTGGCGGATATCCCTTATCCAGAACGCCATGTCCTGGGTCTCCTCCACGTTAAGGCCTGAGCTCGGTTCGTCTAGCATCAGCAGTTTAGGCTCTGTTGCCAACGCTCGGGCCAGTTCCACTACTTTCCTGACTCCATAGGGCAGGCTGCGGACAAACTG
>LUSG01000295.1 GCA_001629395.1 Gammaproteobacteria bacterium REDSEA-S15_B12
GGCCTATATCGATTGACACAGGATTGTTACCTAGAACCCATGGATCGGTGATGTTTACACGTGGCGAAACACAAGCGCTCGTGGTGACAACACTGGGTACGGAACGTGACTCGCAAATAATCGATGCGATCGAAGGTGAACGGCGTGACCATTTTATGTTGCACTATAACTTTCCACCCTACAGTGTCGGGGAAACAGGTCGCGTAGGCTCACCAAAGCGGCGAGAAATTGGACACGGGCGATTGGCTAAACGGGCCCTACTGGCAGTAATGCCAAAGCCTGAAGATTTTCCCTACGTGATCAGGATTGTTTCAGAAATTACAGAGTCCAATGGTTCGAGTTCGATGGCGACTGTGTGTGGGGCCAGTCTTTCTATGATGGATGCCGGAATAGAGATTAAAGCGCCGGTCGCCGGTGTTGCGATGGGTCTGATCAAGGAGGGGGATCAGTTCGCGATTCTTACTGACATACTCGGAGATGAGGACCATCTGGGAGACATGGACTTCAAAGTTGCTGGTACTGAGGCTGGTGTGACGGCACTACAGATGGATATCAAAATCGAAGGTATCAATAAAGAAATTATGGAGCAGGCCCTTACCCAGGCTAGGAAGGGGCGGCTGCATATACTGGGGGAGATGGCCAAGGCTTTGGCAGAACCAAGATCTGAAATGTCTCAATACGCCCCTAGGATCACAACAATACGCATACCGACTGAAAAAATAAGAGATGTTATCGGCAAGGGTGGTGTGACAATCCGTGCTATCTCTGAAAGTACCGGCGCTACAATTGATATCGAAGACGATGGCACTATAAAAATAGCAAGTGCCGACCTTTTGGCTTCCGAAGCGGCTCGCACACGCATCGAACAGATCACGGCGGATGTGGAGGTTGGGACGATTTATGAAGGGAAAGTCGTACGTCTTATGGATTTCGGAGCATTTGTGAACATCCTGCCAGGAAAAGACGGGCTCGTGCACATCTCTCAAATATCTGAAGAACGTGTGGCTAATGTCAGCGACAAACTTGCTGAAGGTGATATGGTCAAGGTTAAAGTGTTGGAAGTCGATAAACAGGGCCGGGTGCGCCTGAGCATCAAGGCAGTGGAAGAGGCGGCTTAACTCCAGTGGATTGTGCTCGGCGAAGGGCTTTTAACGCGAAGCCAGAACGACCGGTCAAACATTACTTTTGAAAGATTCAGGTAATCTCGTCTGGATGGACCTTGAAATGACGGGTCTGGACCCTGACAGGGATAGGATCATTGAGATCGCGACCATCATCACAGACGCCGGTCTCAATATTATCGAAGAGGGTCCTGTTCTAGCGGTCAAACAATCCGAATCCGTGCTAAACCTGATGGATGAATGGAATCAGCGAGTCCACAAAGGCAGCGGTTTGGTGGCGAGGGTCCAGAGTTCCAACGTTAGTACCGCCGAGGCTGAACAGGCGACCCTGGAATTTGTCGAGCGCCACATTATTGAGGGTCGATCACCGTTATGCGGTAACAGTATCTGCCAGGATCGGCGATTTTTGTATCGTTATATGCCTAAGCTCAGCGCCTATCTCCACTATCGGAATGTGGACGTCAGCACAATTAAGGAGTTGGTGGCACGCTGGAGTCCCGATATTGTCGCGGGGTTTGAGAAAAAAGCGGCCCACCGTGCGCTTGATGATATCCGAGAATCCATAGAAGAGCTCCAGTATTACCGCAGTACGGTATTCAAAGTCTGACCAGTCAATCTACTTCGGCAGCGTGATCGTTAAGTCGTGCTATTGCCCATTCTATGTGCTCGCGTACCATTGCTGAGGCCACTGCTTTTTTCTCCTCAAGAACGACCAGTGCTTCAGGCGTCCTGCTGCTGTTACCTAGGGCAACAGCAATGTTGCGTAGCCAGCGTTGGTAGCCAATTCGCCTTATGGGGCTTCCTTCAAGCCGGGTATTGAATTCAGATTCGGACCAAGTGAAAAGACTAGCAAGTGTGGCGTTATCGAGTGAGTGACGAGGCTGAAAGTCCGGAGTAGATGCCGATTTAGAGAATCTGATCCAAGGGCAGGCCAGCTGGCAATCGTCACACCCAAAAATCCGGTTGCCAATGAGCGGTCTAATAGCCTCGGGAATCGACCCTTTGAGCTCAATTGTCAGGTACGCGATACACCTCCGGGCATCCAGTTGATAAGCCTTATCGATTGCACCGGTTGGGCATGCTGTCATGCAGCGGCTGCAGTCGCCGCAATGATCGGTTTGCTCCTCGTCCAGGGGCAAAGGGAGGTCCGTGTAGAGTTCTCCCAAAAAAAAGAACGACCCCGAGTCTTTGTCAATCAGGTTGGTGTGTTTGCCCAGCCACCCAAGACCAGCCTTGACGGCAAGAGGCTTTTCCATAACGGGGCCGCTGTCTACAAAGGCTCTATAGCTAAACGGGCCGACTGCTTCGCTCATCAAGTCTGCGAGTTTCTGAAGCCTGCGCCGAATCAATCGATGATAATCCCGTCCCAGGGCATACCGGGAAACATACCCTTTGGTGCTGTCCTGTAGTATCGTTGATGGAGGCGTTGCGGAATCCGGAAAATAGTCCATGCGTACACTGACTACTCTGATGGTACCGGGCTGAATAGCGGCTGGTTTTGTTCGCCGGTCACCATGTTTGGCCATGTAGTGCATGTCGCCGTGGCGGCCGTCTGCGAGCCATTGTATAAGACGGGTTTCTGCCTGCGAGAGTTCGGTATCTGCGATGCCGATCGTACTGAACCCGAGTTCACGGGCCCAAAGCTTCATCTTTGTCTTAAGGGAAGTCAGTTCCTCGGTTGAAAATGTCTTAGGCGCCATCAACGCGATATCATAACGCTATGGAAGGAGACTTCGAACATCTCTACAGCTCTGAGGGCTCCCGGCTTGTCGATCGTGAAGCGATTAATTCACTGCAACTGGCCGAAGGTGGACTGATGGAGCGTGCTGGTGCTGCTGCTTACGGCGTGATTTGTAGGAGATGGCCGGGAATATCAACGCTGAACGTGGTCTGTGGGCCAGGTAACAATGGCGGTGATGGCTACATCGTGGCCCGGTTGGCCCATGAGGCCGGTATCAAAGTCAGGGTCTGTCAGGTCGTATCACCTAAAACAGACGATGCGCAGCGGGCACTTGAGCAACTTAATCTACGGGGCGTTACTGTCGAACCAGCAAATATTGAAACAATCGGAGAAGCTGAGCTTGTAGTTGATGCCGTACTGGGGACGGGGCTCAGTCGTCGTCCAAGCGGAGTTTTTAAGACTGCGATACAAGCGATCAATGCCTCGGGCAGACCGGTGTTGGCACTGGATTGCCCATCAGGGCTCGATATGGACAC
>LUSG01000296.1 GCA_001629395.1 Gammaproteobacteria bacterium REDSEA-S15_B12
GTCGTAACTCCGCAATCCTGCACTGATCACAATCAGAACCATAGGCAAAGCTAAGGTAGAGTGAGCCAGTACCAATCCGACCATGCTGTTATTGAGTTTTAACTTGGTGTAGGCGAAGAACACACCAATTGCGATTAAAATCACAGGAACCATCATGGGGGTAATCAGTAATATAAATATGAATCGGGAGAGGCGGAGCTGCGAGACGAAAAGTCCGTAAGCGGCCATGGTCGCAATAGGGGTAGTGACTAACACTGTGATCACAGCAGCTTTTAACGAAACCCAGGTCGCGGTCATCCATTCGGATGATCCAAAGTAGTTTTCATACCATCTAATTCCCCAGCTTTCGGGCGGAAATTCCAGGTACTGGGAGGCCGAAAATGACATCGGAATTACGATGAACGTGGGCACAACCAGAAAGATGATTACGAGGCCTGAGATAAAGTAAAGCCACAAGCGATTCCGATGGGGAATTTGGGTGTCCGAGGCTGGTTTATCGAGCCAACTCATGATCCGCCACCTCCACCAAGCACTCGATCTAAGCGAAGTAGTTTGTGTGAGATAAAAAGCACGAGTAGTGTCAGCCCCATCAAGACCACGCCCAGGGCACTGGCTGTACCAAAGTTGAAGAATAGGTCAATGATAGTTTCAATCTTCATAGAAACCATGATGATCCTACCGCCACCCAAGACGGCGGGCGTTACAAAAAAACCAAGGCATAGTACGAACACGACGACAATGCCTGCAAATAGACCGGGCAGAGAGAGGGGCAAATAGATATTCCAGAAAGCCTGAAAGGGGTTGGCACCCAGATTGCTGGCGGCCTTGACGTAATCTTGGTCAATGGTGCGCATTGAGCCGTACAATGGTAAAACAAGGAACGGCAGCATAATGTGAGCCATGCCTATTAGCGTACCATTCATGTTGTGAACCAACCTTAAAGGCGTATCCCAGAGCCCTAGTTCTATGCCCCATTGATTGACCAACCCTTTGCGTTGGAGAACTACCAGCCAGGCGTACGTTCGAACCAGCAAGGAGGTCCAGAAAGGCAGCAGTACCGCGATCAATCCAATGTTGGCCCAACGCTGGGGCAGTTGAGCTAAAAAATAGGCGAATGGATATCCAATAATCACGCACAGTGCCGTGGTCATAAAGCTCACGTTAAATGTTGTTCGAAAAATTCGGTAATATGATTTGCTTTCCAGCATTCTGGTGTAGTTGTATGTTGACAAGACGCCCTCGTCATTGAAAAGCGACAACCAGAACAGCCATCCGACTGGAATTGCGACAATGACAATTACAAGGAGAATCGCAGGCACAGACAGGCC
The DNA here is from genome assembly GCA_001629395.1 of Gammaproteobacteria bacterium REDSEA-S15_B12. Classification (GTDB taxonomy): domain Bacteria; phylum Pseudomonadota; class Gammaproteobacteria; order Arenicellales; family UBA868; genus REDSEA-S09-B13. The sequence goes on from LUSG01000296.1 coordinate 1,329, forward strand.
GAATAGTGCCAGTCTTTCGCGACGTTCATCCTGCCTTAAGCCGATAGCATTGGCCTTTGTTTGAGCGTTAGCCATTGAGTTGGCGGAATCAGCCATGGGTTATTCGTTATCGTCTGGAATGAGCACAGTCTCATCTGGATGTAGGCCCAGTACGATCTCTGAGCCCACCTCGGGCACCGCTGCCATCAAATCTTTTTGACTGACACTGCGAACCGCAACGTCTGTGCCATCAATAAGTGTGACATATAGAAGAAAACTCTCGCCCTGGTAAACAATGTCTTTTACTTTTCCTTGAAACGTGTTGTAGGTGCTATCATTATTTGAGGACAGTAAGATTAGTCGTTCAGGACGAAGCATGAGGAAACGGCCATTTTTCGATTCAGACCCGCTTATGTCTACTGGATTTCCAGCATAAGAAATTTGACCATTCCTGTGATCTACAGGTAATAGCGTTGATTCACCGATGAAGTTGGCGACAAAAGTACTTGCAGGCTGGTCATAAATTTGGCGAGGTGAATCAAGCTGCATCAACTTGCCGTCGTTGATAACAGCTACTCGATCGGACATCGTCAGGGCTTCTCTTTGGTCATGGGTCACATAGACCTGTCTCTTATACAACAATATTCGCGGTTCAAATACGATAGCTCGTGCGAGTGCAACTCGCTGCATTTGACCGCCGGATAGTTGGTCGATTCGGCGGTCACCGTAGCCGCCTAGTTGCACAGTTCCCAGCGCATTCTCTACACGCTCCAGAGCGGCATTTTTGTTGACACCTCTGAGGCGAAGTGGAAACCCAATGTTTCCAGCAACGGTCATATGGGGGAAGAGGGCATAGTTCTGAAAAACCATACCAACTTCTCGCTTATGTGGTGGCATTCGAATAACTTCTGATTCTCCAAAGAGCACACTTCCGTGATCAGGGCGTGTAAATCCAGCGAGAACCATCAGGAGAGTTGTTTTTCCTGAGCCTGAGGGTCCGAGGAGTGTTAAAAACTCACCACTTTTTACATCGAGATCGACTTCGTCTAAGGCGTAGACGTCACCATAGGTTTTAGTGATACTTCGGATAGTAATTGGTACTGCGTTGTGCTGATTGGTTACAGGCATTCAGAAGTCCTCACAGCATTGGATAAACAGAACAATGTAAAGGCGGCGCGCGATAGCGCGCCGCCTAGTTCACTTGTACATCCTACCTAGCCAAATAAAGTTACTCGGTCATCATGTCCTGGTACATCTCGGACGCGATTTTTTCCCATTTCGCGTACCATTCGAATCCTCCCGATGCTCCAACCAGAAGTTGAACTGCAGCGTTTTCCGGCGACGACGGTAGTCCAGCGATGACGTCATCGCTCATCTTGCCCAATGTATAGGCCAGCGCGTTGGTGGGTCCATAGTTGATGTATTTGGGCATATCGGCCTGGAATTCGGGTTTACTGAATTCTGCGAGAGCTTTCATTGCTAGGTCAGGATTGGATGCTCCTTTGGGAATGCCAAAACAGTCGTAATCAAGGAGCCCTTGATCAAAATGGTAGGCAACCTTCGCGCCATCGGCTTTGGCCACGTCAAAACGACCGTTCCAGCCAGTCGTCATGTCTACTTCACCATCCTTCATTAGCTGCGCATGCTGGGCGCCTGATCCCCACCAGACAGCAACATGGGGCTTAAGTTCGCGGATTTTATCCAGCGCCCGTGTTATGCCAGCTTCGCTGGACAATACGTCGTATATCTGATCCATCGGTACGCCATCGGCCATAAGGGCGGGCTCCAGCATGCCATGCATTTTGGCCCTAATTGCTCTACTCCCCGGGAATTTTTCAACATCCCAAAAATCAGCCCAGCCACGTGGGCCATTCATACCGTAAGTGTCTGTGTTCCACGCGGGCACTGTGGAATAGGTAATCGTGCCGACACAGCAGGATAAATAAGTGCCGGGTATGAAGTTTGATACATCGATAATGTCGTAATCAAGATCGATCAGGATGCCTTCCTGGCAGCCGCGGGAACCACCACCGGCGCCGGTGTCAATAATGTCCCATGGTACTGCCCCAGCCGCGACTTTCGTTCTCACTTGACCGATGCCCTTGTAGGACTCTTCATTGATCGTAATGCCCATGGCTTTCGCGACAGGTTGAAAAATAGCTTTGCTTTGGGCTGCTTGGAAAGATCCGCCCCACGACGCAACAGTTATTTCCCCGGCGTGGGCTGATAGCCCAGCTAAACTTACAGCCAATGCAACACTGGCTGAGGACAAAAGTTGTTTCATTTTCATTAGGTGTTTCTCCTAAGGTGAGTTGTTATGTCGACTAACACATCACTTGACCGATGCTTGTCGAAGTATCGATCAGACACCAGACTACCAGACAATTCGCAAGCCGTCATTATTCGTGTACTTAAGATTTGGCTTTGGCTAATACAGTTTAGCCTTTAACGCGTTTTTCTAGCTAGCAGAGGTAAGATATATAACGTCCAAAGCTACTGCAGTATCTCACTCCTGGGTTACTTGGGAAATTATTATGCGTTGAAAGTTGCTGCTATTTAATGGTCAGATCGAGTGATGATCGGCTGAGTCGCTCGCAACCGGATTCTGTAATGAGAATAGTGTGTCCCAGCGTCATTGCCCGAGCGGTATTTGAGTTGGCAAGAATCATGTGCAGAAAAAAAGTATTCCCCGCTTCCATCAACTGGGGATTACCTTCATAGAACATCGGCGGATCGACCCAGAGCGGGTTATATATAGCGCTCATACCGTATCCACAGGCGCGCATTCGGTGTTCGCCAAGGCCGGCGCTGTCCAGGACTTGTGCATGCGCCTGATAAACATCACCCATGGGGCGACCGGGTTGGATCGCCGCTTCGCAGGCAAGGAGCGCATCCTTGCAGGCCCGATACATACTGAGATGCTCGGGATGAACAGTTCCTACAATCAGTGTCCGCATCATGGCCGCATGGTAACGGCGGTATGCTGCTGACCATTCCAGCGTCAGCTGATCCTGGTCGTCGAGGTTTCGTTTGCCGGAATGATAGCGAACCAGCAGCGCGCTGGGACCGGACCCAATGATAAATTCGTTGCCGGCATAATCGCCATCGCCGCGAAATACAGTGCCTTGCATGGCGGCAAGAATATCTCCTTCAAAGGCGCCAGGCTCGGCGAGTTGTACGGCTTCATCCCAGGCATCGTCCGACAGTTCGGCGGCCCGGCGTATGTATTCGATCTCTGTGGGACTTTTGACTCTCCTAAATTGGTCGACCAGGGTGGATGCGTCCACCAGCGTACAGAACCCATCGAGTTGAGGTTCCAGCAGTCGCCAGTAATGAGCTTTAAGACCGTAGCTGTCGAACTCTATGCCGAGTGTCTGGTTCCGGTAACCAAGGTCCTCCAGGAGGCCGCGCAGTTCCAAAGCCGGATTAACATCTTCTGTGTCGTGCCACAATTTTATGTCCTGGATATCCGAGGTGAACTGAGCCTGGCGCAGATCTGGAAGTCGTGTCAGCAGTACTGTGTTACCGCTCCCATCAATGATGAGGCACTGAAACATGCTGAATCCAAACGTATCGTATCCAGTCAGGTAGTACATTGATTCCTGTTTGAATATCAGCAATCCATCCAGGCCAAGTCCGGATAGGCGCTCTGACACCCGGTCCCGGCGTGACTTCATTTCAGATGGCTCAAAATGTACGGGCATGGTTACCTCTAAAAGGTGCGATGAAAGAAGTCAGATACAAGTTTGGACACTTTATCGAATTTAGCTTGTGCCTGCATTGCAAGAAGCGCATGTGTTCCAAATCTACTAGCAGCAGCAATTGTTTCCCGACTTGATTAAGCTGATAGAAGCCGCCATGATTACAGGTGGAGGTTCATTATGCTCGCTGGAATATTGATATGTGCCGCTGGAGTTCTAATTGCAGTGTACCCCCCGCTATTTGCGATGGTGGTGTCTGTGCTTCTTATTCTCACTGGCGCTCTTGTGTTTGCCAGTGCCTGGCACAGTCGTCGGTTGGCCCGCCACAGTGGTGATTCACTGATCGAACTGATACTGCGCTACTGAGGAGATCCCAGTAAACCGTAGTGTTTCTGCGCATTTGTTTTACCCGATACATTGTATGTCTCGGTCGTTGTGACACGTCTGGCACTGTAGAACTGACAATTGATCTATGAGCGTCCCTAAGTTCGGACTTAACCGACATGACACCTCATCCATAGCTGCCTATGCAGCGGATGTGGCCCGTGCTGAAGCTTGCGGCTGGGATGCTGCGTTCATACCAGATTCCCAACTTAGACGGCGTGATACCTATGTCCTTCTCGCTGCTGCTGCACAATCGACTTACAAGATCGATATCGGTACTTTACTCGTTAACCCTGTTAACCGGCATCCCACGGTCACTGCATCCAGTATTGCGACCATAGGTGAGTTAGCGCCTGGGCGCACGGTATTAGGGTGCGGCATCGGTGATACTGCGGTACGCCTGGCCGGGTTAAAACCTGCCCGCATCAGGGAACTCGAATCCAGCGTTGTGCTGATGAAATCGTTACTGGCTGGTGACGAGGTTGAAGTCGGTGCGGTTAAGCCTGCTGTTTTGCCTTTTCCGGCACAAGTGCCGGTCTGGGTTGCTGCCGGTGGACCGAAAACGCTGGAAATGGCGGGTGCCTGTGCAGATGGTGTATTTATCCGCGTGGGCACGCATCTGCGTAATATTCAAAGGTCGGTGGAACGGATCAGAGCAGGTGCCAAGCGGGCAGGCAGGGACCCTCACAGCATCCGGTTAGGCGCTGTGTTTCATACGGTCTTTGTGGATGATCAAGATGTTGCACTCCTCATGGGTAAGTCGATGGCAGCGGGGTACTATGAATACTCGCCAATGCTCCTAGAGCATCTAGGACTGGATTGGAAGGGCGCGCACCCGAAGGAATTTAAATCTGATGGCCGAGTGTGGCCTGATTTTCACCATGCTTCAGACCTGGAGGCGAGTGGGCGTTGTGTTAATTTCCTTTCCGATGAACATGCGCGGGCGTTTTGTCTGCTTGGCGGAGCGTCCGCTATCAGTGAACAACTGACTGAACTGATCCAGATCGCGTCTGACCAAGGTATAGAGTTTGAATACGTTGTCCTCCAACCAATACCCGATCCACCTCGCCCGGATTCGGGGGCCGGTGCTTATATCGAGCGTGTACCGGCCGAAATCATCTCGAAGGTTCAGTCTCGGTTGATGTGAGCCCACTCATTACTGACAACAGCTCCCTTCTTCGAGCTTTCTCCCCCATTTGGACTGATTACTTCTAGAG
>LUSG01000297.1 GCA_001629395.1 Gammaproteobacteria bacterium REDSEA-S15_B12
TACATGAACTCGGCGCCCCATCGTTATCCAACTCGAAGTAATCTCCGATTCGGAGACACCAAGAATATTGATCCATCGTGGAAGGATATCCAACCGCAATGAATCCTCCCTCTGTACTTAATGCATCAGCTATTTGTTACCAACTTTCCCAAGGAAGTGACTGGGGCCAACAACCAAAGACTCAAAATCCAGGAGTTTAATTTCAGGTATGCTAGTAAATCGAATAGATTGGCGACGTCAGACCAACAATTTTTCTTCAAATGGATAGGTACTCAGCGGTATCGCACCGTCTTTCGTCACTAGGACCTGATCTTCGAGTTTTACCCCATACGGAGCGCCGTCTTTACCAGCATAGCATTCGAGACAGAAAACCATATTCTCCTGGATTTTTCGGTCTAAATAAGAACTGGGTTCTCCCTTGCGGTCATCATCCGGATAAGGTATCCCTGGACCCTCATCTTCCAAACCCGCCTGATGGGTCATCCCCCCATACCGGCCATTTTTGTATGCCGACTTACAGGCGTAACCGGTACCCACGTTTCTAGCCAAAAGACCTTGATGATCTGATGGTAATAAGGTAATTTGGGCTTACTGGCGATTCAAATGGCTACCGTTTAGCCCTAATTGAGTTGACGGTCGGTGGTCAGGTGGTTTCTTGTGACTTTTTAGGGTAAATCAAACCAGCTAATTGGAGGATAATAATGATTAAGCAGAGAAGGAACCCGGTTGAACATGCCGCGATGCCGGGTCTAAAGGATGACCTGCAGGAAGGTCGTATAACGCGACGTGATTTTCTTCGCTATGCAACCCTGCTTGGAGTGTCCACTACGGCAGCCTATAAATTGGCCAATACGGTAAACAGTGGAGAGCCATTGTTGATGCCGACCGCGCAGGCGGGAAATATGCCGAAGGGTGGCACCCTACGTATTTCTATGCGGGTGCAAGAAATACACAGCCCACACACGTTTTCCTGGTTGTCAGAGTCAAATATCTTTCGAGGATCGAACGAATATCTGACCTACACGGATTATCAGAACGTCACCCATCCGGCGCTGGTCGAAAGCTGGGACGTCAGTGACGATATCCGGAGTTGGACGTTAAATCTTAGGAAGTGGAAGTGGCACAGCGGACGTGATTTCACAGCCGATGATGTGATCTGGAACATCAAACGCTGCCTGGACCCGGCGACGGGCTCCTCGGTATTGGGTCTGATGAAGGGCTACATGATGGATGACGCTGGCGAGAACCTGTGGGATGCCAATGCGATCGAAAAAGTGGATGACCATACCGTCAGGATGAATCTGAAGACTGCCAACGTCGCGATTCCTGAGCACCTGTTCCACTATCCGATGGCGATTATCGATCCCGACGAAGGTGGCAAGTTTGGCGTGGGATCCAATGGAACCAGTGTGTTCGATTTGGTCGAGTTTAAATTGGGTGAAAAGGCTGTACTGAAAGCCCGCAAGGGAGCACAGCACTGGAAAGGCGGTCCCTACCTTGATTCGATTGAGTGGATTGACTTGGGTGATGATCCATCAGCCCAGCTCGCAGCGTTTGCATCCGGTCAGGTCCATGGGGCCTATACCGCACCCGTTGGGCAGAAAGATGCCTATGCGACATTGGCGGGCTACAACTTAATGTCAGCCTCTACGGCGGGTACGGGTGTATTACGGGGTCAGTGCGATGTAGCGCCTTTCAATGATCCGCGGGTCCGCAAAGCCATGCGTCTGGCGGTTGATACAAAACAGGCCTTGGCAGTAGCGCATCGGGGTGTGGGTGCGGCAGGCGAACATCACCATGTCAAGGCGTTGCTGGCTGAAGCGGGTTACCCCGACGGTGTCGAAATTGGTGGAATAGCCTGTAAGAAAGATCCGCCCTGGGAGTTGGCAGCTGTCGAGGTCATGGTTGAACAGATGAAGGAAGCGGGTATAAAAGCGGAGATCGACCTCCTGCCGTCGTCTGAATTCTGGGGTATCTGGGATAAGGCCCCATTGGGATTTACTTCTTGGGCGCACCGACCTCTGGGATTTATGGTTTTGGGTCTTGCCTATCGTAGTGGTGTGCCGTGGAACGAGTCTCATTTCAGCGATGCCGAGTTTGATTCAACACTAACGCAGGCAGAAGGGATACCCGATGCCCGCGAGCGCTCAAAACTGATTGGAAAGCTCGAGACCATCATGCAGGAACGTGGTCCGATTGTGCAGCCCATTTGGTTGGGACGTTTCACCCCCTGGGACAAAAAGGTAGTGGGTTTCAACATGCATCCAACCCAATATATCTTTTCCCATGAACTGGCATTGAATAGCTAAGTGGTTTCGTAAAAGACAAGATCCTTATGAGGGTCTACGATATACGGGGCCTTCGGGCCCCGTATTTCTTTGCCTTGGTATTGGGTATCGATAGTCGATGTAGAGGGTGGTGTTAAACCGAGTATTTCAGATTTCGTATGACAGCCTGCCAGAATATTCTACTGTGCTCATGGGGATACTCAAATATACTGAAAGCCTGCAATTCAGACAAAAAAGGGGGAATTCCAGATGGCTGACTACGAACAACTGAAGTCTCGACTTGATGCTCATGAAATCATCTTGCTCGACGGTGCTATTGGTACGCAACTCCAGCACATGCGCGCGCCAATGAACAATCAGGCATGGGCGGCAGCCGCGCTTGATACGCATCCTTTTACCGTGCGACGCTTGCACGAGAATTACATTAGGGCTGGTGTCGACGTCATTACGACTAACACCTATTCCGCAGGACGGCACAATCTGGAGCCTCTTGGTTTGGGTGATAGATTCGAGGAGTTGAACCTACGGGCGGTCATGCTGGCTCAGGATGCTCGGAATGCTTGTGCCGAGGAAAGGCCAATTTACGTCGCGGGCTCCGTCTCTAATTTTGGACTGCTAGCAGGTGCGGAGCCAGAGTGGAAACAGTTCGTTCGAAGTGGGACGTTTTTACCGGGTCGATCCGAGACTTCGGATGCCCAGGCCAAAGATAACTTACGGGAGCAAGCAGAAGTACTCGCCGAAGCTGGCGTAGACCTGTTGCTCGCCGAAGCGACAGGCAGTACGGAACAACGACACTGGACGATTGAAGCTTGTGTCTCTACTGGACTGCCTGTTTGGGCCGGTTTCAAATGTCGGTTGGACGACAACGCTCAGTTGAAAGTCGGTTATCGTTCAGGGGATGATTTTGAATCTTCCATTGATGATTTGTTGGCGTTGGGACCAGATGTGGTGACGATATTCCATTCAAATGTGGCCGCAACTTCAGCCGCCTTACCAGTTATGCAAAAACACTGGAAGGGCCCAATTGGCCTCTATCCGGATGCAGATCGCAGCGATTATGTGGCGACTTATCGTGATTCAAAAACGGATACTGAGGTTCAGCCCCAAGCATACGTGGATATTACTCGTAAGTGGGTGGATCAAGGCGTGCAGATTATTGGTGGCTGCTGCGGATTTGAGATTGAATACATTCGTCCATTGCGGAGCGCTCTTCCAACCCGTCTGCCCTCGAGCTAACACTCATAAGGTTCCAAGAAAATTTATGTCGATTGGACATTAGCTAGCCTGCTCGGTTTTTGTGGGCGAGGCTAAATGGTTTGTTGTGTATCTGAAAATTACTGACACGTAATTCAAAGGAGAATCATCGATGGAAGTTGGTGGCAATCACTATAGAGATCCAAGCCCGCATATCCAGACGTTACGGGCACCCAATCTGAGTGAGATCGATTTTTTGGCTCTCCGCACGGGGCGTCTCGCACGTCTACAGCAAACGATGAAGCACCATGGGATCCCGGTTTGCCTTTTCTACAATCCAGGCAATATCCGCTATGCCACGGGAACAGAAGTAATGGGCGTGTGGACGGCGACGACGCTTACGCGATTTGCCGTTGTACCAGCCGACGGTGCACCGGTACTGTTCGAATACATGAACTCAATGCACGTCTCCGAGAAAATCATGGACGACGTTCGCCCGGCGCCATCGTGGCAGTATCAGGCTACAGAAGGATTAGTAGCCGCGAATAAGTGGGCAGATCAGATCAAATCGGTGATGGCTGAACTCGGATACGCCGGAGAACCATTGGCTGTGGATAAACTGGATGGATTTGGATTCATGGCACTGCAGAATGCCGGTATCCAGGTAACTGATCCGAGTCCGGCGACGGTCGATGCCCGTGAGGTCAAAACGCCAGAAGAAGTTGAAATCATGATCTTGAATGGCGCCGCGGGTGATGCAATGCTGGCTGATTTTGAGGCGGCAATCCGGCCCGGCGTCCGTGAATATGAGCTGCTCGGCGTTCTGAACAAGACGCTCTTCGATCATCATGGAGAGTTCATGTTTACTCGCTTGGTTGCCTCGGGTACGAACACGAACCCATGGATGTCAGAGGCCCACGACAAGGTTATCCAACCTGGTGACCTGGTGGGCATTGACACAGACTCCAACGTATACGAAGGCTATGTTGTCGATATTTCACGTACGTTCTTGTGCGGTGATGTTGCTACAGAGGGTCAAAAAGAGGCCTATCGGATAGCGTATGATTGTGTCAACGGCATGCGCGAGCTGATGAAACCCGGGATGACATTTGAAGAATTCGGGCATGCGGCACCTAAGCTACCTCCTGAGTATAAGAATGGCCGTTATGGAGGCATGGCTCACCAGGCAGGATTGGAAGATGAAGGCCCAGGGATACCTTACCCGGACGATGACCGCAAGGGAGAACCGAGTTCTTATTTAGACCGAAAAATTCAGGAGAATATGGTTTTTTGTCTGGAATGCTATGCCGGTAAAGATGGCGCACCCTACGGAGTGAAATTGGAAGATCAGGTTCTTGTAACTGCAGACGGTGCTGTTCCGCTCTCCACTTATTCATTCGACGCAAAATTATTATGAGGTGATTTAATACTAACTGACGAAATTTGTTAATCGAAGGTAAGGTTGCTGCCGTTAACTGCCAACTTAATGTCAAACATTCTTGGTGGCCCGTGGCCAGGTATGGCGGCAAGTCTACGAGAGTTAGGTCAGCGAATAAACGAGTTCCATAGGTCAGCCTTTTTAGCGATGATTGTGTCCTAGACGCTGTCTCTTATACACATCT
>LUSG01000298.1 GCA_001629395.1 Gammaproteobacteria bacterium REDSEA-S15_B12
GCCACGACCAGCGAGATAACAACACCAGTCGAGAGCGTGAATTTCCGGGCGGTCAGGAGACGCTCTCTATTTCCGGCGCCGTAGTTTTGAGCCATGACCGGAAAGCTGCCTACTGCAAGCGCGAAAACCCCCAGCAGTGCGCACACTTCGATCCGCATGGCGGTTGTCAGACCAGCAACCGCCGCATCACCGAACCCTGCCACCACTGCCGTGACCAGCCCCGTGGCCAGTGGTGTGATTGCATTGGTGGTCGCACTGGGTAGCCCAATCTGGCCGATATGTCGGAGCGATTCAACCAGGCCTTGCCAGGTGGGTCTGGACCAGGATATCAGGCGTTCGCGGTAGTGCAGAATCCCAAGGGCAATGAACACCGAAACGACTCGGGCAAGTAATGTGGCCCAGGCAGCGCCCTTAAGCCCCAGTGCCGGTATGGGTCCAGCACCGAAGATCAGCAACGGGTCAAGGCCAGCATTGAGTACCGCTACGATCACCATGATAATGGCCGGCCAGCGGGTGTCGCCGGCACCGCGGAGCATGCCGTTTGCGACCATCGGTATGACCAGCACCAGCGCACTGGGATAAAAAACGGTCATGAAACTCTTGACCTGCGCTAGCGTGGTGCCTGTTGCACCGATCGCACTGAAAATCAGGTCCATGGTCAGCAGGCCGATGGTCGCGACAGCTGCCATCAGTAGAATAGAAACGATCAGGCTGTCGCGGGCGAATTTCCGGGCTCCATCGGTGTTACCCGCGCCGATCCGTTGGGCCATCACGGCTGTACCGGCCGTCGACAGACCCAGGCTGATACTGAAAATAACGTGCACTGCTGGAAAACAAAATCCCAGTGCCGCCAGTTCCAGCGTGCCCAGGCGTGCAACCCAGAATGCATCAGCAAGATCGACCGCGAAAATGGCAAGCAGGCCGATAATCATCGGCCCAGTCAACCGAAGAACGTGGCGGCTGAGACTACCCTGCGTTAGATCACGAGATGAGGGTGGATTGCGTTGCGTGGTTGTTGCCAATAGCTCGCCGTGCTTTTCCGATGCTGTTTACCGGCGGGCTGCCGATAATTCGTTTGGCACTTTCGTTAGAACGATGCTTCCGGAAAGTCTATGATGCTGTCGGAACCAGCCATGATGGATGAAAACAGTGCACCGGTTTGCGGCAGGATCTTGTCCATGAAAAACCTTGCGGTGGCCACTTTGGCCGCATAGAAATCTGCTTCATCATCAGTCTGGTGATCGAGGCCGATTTTTGCCATGCGGGCCCAGAGGTAGGCAAAAGCAACCAGACCAAACAGTTTGAGGTAGTCGGTCGAGACTGCACCGGCTTCGTCCGGGTTTTTCAGACCGCTCTGTGCGATCTGTCCAGTTGCGATCTGCAATCGACCGAAGGCCTTGGCAAGCGGCAGCACAAACGGGTGCAGTTCTGGCTGGGTGGTGTTGTCATCGATCCAGGCCTGTACGGGGTGAAAAAACCGGCGCAGGTAGCGGCCCATATGGGCGGGCAACTTCCGTCCGACAAGATCCAGTGCCTGGATACCGTTGGCCCCTTCATAGATTTGGGCAATGCGGGCATCTCGGGCGTACTGTTCGACGCCAGTATCGCGAATATAACCGTGACCACCATAGACCTGGATGCATAGGTTGGTGATCTCGAAGCCACCGTCAGAGAAGTAGACTTTGACGATGGGTGTCAGCAGTTGAACCATGTCATCAGAAGCCTGGCGGGTGTCAGCATCGGTTGACCGGTCGCGTAAGTCGATGTGTCGGGCGATCCACGCCGCCATGGCTCGCGCGCCTTCTGTAAACGCACGCATAGTCAGCAGCATCCGCCGCACATCCGGGTGTACGATAATCGGATCTGCGGGTTTGTCTTCATGCTGGGTACCGCTGATCGACCGGCCCTGCAACCGCTCACGGGCATATTCGACGGCTGACTGACGCGCAATTTCAGCAAGCCCCAGGCCCTGCACGCCAACGCCGAGTCGAGCATCGTTCATCATCGTGAACATTGCTCGCATGCCCTTATGGGGTTCGCCGACGAGCCAGCCTTTGGCATCATCAAAGTTCATCACACAAGTTGCGGAAGCCTTGATACCCATCTTATTTTCGATTGATGCGCAAGTGACTGTATTACGTTGACCAGGCTCTCCATTTTCATCGGGAAGAAACTTCGGTACCAAAAATAGACTGATACCTTTAATCCCTGCCGGTGCATCGGGAAGTCTGGCCAACACTAGGTGAATGATGTTGGATGAGAGGTCGTGTTCACCGGCACTAATGAAGATCTTCGTACCTCTCAGGGCATAGTTGCCATCGTCGTCATGTTCTGCCCGTGTGCGAATCAGGCCAAGATCCGTACCGCACTGCGGTTCGGTCAGGCACATGGTACCGCACCACTCGCCGCTTGCCAGACGGGGCAGATAAAGCGATTTCAATTTGTTACAGCCAAAAGTATTCAGCGCACGGTAGGCGCCTCGGGTGAGTCCGGCGTACATACCGAATGCCATATTGGAAGAACACATCATTTCTTCAACCAGAACATTAAGCGTACCGGGCATGCCCTGACCGCCGTGGTCGGGAGAACAAGCCAATCCGTTCCAGCCACCCTCGATGTATTTCGCATAGGCTTCCTTGAAACCAGCAGGGGTCGTAACTTCACCGTTATCCCATTGACAACCTTCCTCGTCACCGGTTCTATTCAGTGGGAACAGTTCGTTTTGGCACAGTTTGGCCGCTTCTTCCAGAACAGCATCAACCAGATCAGGTGTTGTATCTTCACAACCCGGCAACGCAGTGATTTCGCTGGAGTCAAAGAGTTCGTTGTAAATAAAGCGCATGTCGCGCAAGGGTGCGGTATAGCTGGCCATGTTTTGGTTTCCCGAGAATCTTTGCTTTGGCGTTGATTCAGTTGCGAAGTGGTTTGCCTGTTTCCAGCATGTGCTCAATGCGGTCCAGGGTAGATGATGTTTTGAGCAGTTCGACAATTGTGCGTCGTTCAAGCGACAGCAGATGACCTTCGGTGATCGTTTCAGTTATATCGGTCTTGCCGCCGGAGAGTACCCGGGCCAGCGCCTTGCCGACGACGACATCGTAATCGGTCGCTTTGCCGGCTCGATGGAAGTCATTGAGCACCAGGGTCATCGCTGTTGCGGCGGTGGGGCCGGGCAGCGCGTATTCGGTGGGTTGTGGCGGTATATAGTTGTCGGCGAGCTGCAGAGCCTTTGTTTTGGCTTCAGCCAGCAACCGGTCCCGGTTCATGGTGATACCGTCCCCGTCGCGCAAATATAGAAGATCTCGAGCCTCGTCGGCAGATCGTGCAACAGCGGCCGTACCGACGGTTTCGAATACGCGGGTCACGGCAGGCATCGGTCCCTGAGGACCCTTGGGGTTGTGATGCCAGCGAGCGAGCATTTCCTTGCAGCCGCCCCAGGCCGGGACCAGACCGACGCCAACCTCGACCAGGCCCATGTAGGTCTCCGCGTGCGCTTGTACAGCATCACAATGGAGCAGAATTTCCAGACCGCCAGCGAGTGCCATACCGGATGGCGC
>LUSG01000299.1 GCA_001629395.1 Gammaproteobacteria bacterium REDSEA-S15_B12
ATAGCAGACAGCGTACACAATCTTATTGCCTGGCGGGTAGGTACATTAATGGATCCACCGGTTTTCCATCTAGACGGATCTCGAAATGCAGCCTAACTGTTTCTGCACCAGTGCTACCCATGTGGGCGATCACCTGTTCTGCCCCCACCGAATCGCCTTCATCGACCAATAACAGACTGTTATGAGCATAAGCACTGAGAAAATGTTCGTCGTGCTTGAGAATCAACAGAAGCCCATAACCTCTTAATCCGGAACCGGCGTAGACAATCCTCCCAGGCGCTGCTGCCACTATTGGGCTACCCTCGATTCCTAGTATATCTATGCCATTGTTACCTTCCGTCGGGGAAAACCCGCTGACAACACGACCCGCACTCGGCCATGACCATACCTGCTTCTGGTCTGCGTTAGCGTTAGACGAATGCTGTTTAGTCGATTTGCCTGGGTCTTTTTGAACTTTCTCGGCTAGCGGTCGTGCACGCAGTTCAGAGATCTCCAACGCTTTGACGATCGTCTGTGACAAGTTTCCGCTGGACTGCTCCGATACTTTCGCAGGACCTAGCCGAATCTTCTGCCCAGGAGTCACATGGTATGGCGGTCTTAATCTGTTCCAAAGCGCGACTTCACGGTAATCCAGCCCGAATTCCCAGGCAATGGTATACAGTGAATCGCCCTGCTCCACTATACGTGCTGGATGTATTGATTTGTTCGGTGTCAGGTCGCTGACTGGAATCACTGGATTGCCACCACAACCGCTCAGTAATAGGATGATTGACAGAGCAGCGGTTAGCTTAGCCAGTTTCATGGATTGATCAGCGCAGCAGAAAAAATAAAACGACCAACACAGCGATAACGGCCCACCCTAAAACATCGACATAGCGTCGAATAGCACTGACTAGGTCTTCGTCGTTGGCAAAAAATGTTCCTGCAAAATAGATAAACCCCGCAACAAGAAAGAACCGAGCGCCTCTACCAATAATGGAAGCGAAAATGAACGCCACCAACGACATGCCCATCATGCCTGCACTAATTGTAAAGATTTTATAAGGTACTGGTGTAAAGCCCGCCACAAGAATTATCCAGATACCATAGTCCGCAAACCACTTTTGTGCTAAAGCCAGGGTCGCTTGTGCGCCATATATTGTGACCAGCCATTCTCCAAATCCACCCAAAAAATATCCGAGAATACCGCCTGCGACTGACGCGATTGTAGTCAGGCCCGCCAGACGCCATGCACGTTTGCGATTTCCAAGTACCATAGGAGCCAGCATGACATCCGGCGGAACAGGAAAGAAAGATGATTCAGCAAAGGAAACAATAGCCAGAAATGTTGGTGCGCGGCGATGTCGAGACAACCTGACGACCGAATCGTACAGTCCCTTAAACATATCAACCTCGGATCTAACTCTTAAGCTTCAAGTTTAGAGCCCAGTCAGCTAAATGCTCGCACTGACTATGGTCCGTACTATCTATACGCAACGGTGTTATGGAGACGTAACCTTCGTTTACCGCGGAAAAATCTGTTCCGGGTCCGTTGTCGGCAGCACTGCCTATCGTCCCGATACGGTATTGCCTGTAATCGCTACTATCATTCAGTCTGACTACAGGGTGAGATCGCGCTCGATAACCCAGTCGGGTAATTTTATATCCATTAAGATCCTTTAGAGGTCTATCTGGTACGTTAACATTCAAAATCGTCCTGGAAGGCAAAGGATTGGTTTTGAGTTCGGAAACTATTGCAGAGACAACCTGCCCCGCTGTCCAATAGTACTTAGGCTCACTACCTACCAGTGAAACTGCTACCCCGGGATAAGCTAACCGACGTCCCTCCAGGGCCGCCCCTACGGTTCCCGAATAAAGCACATCATCACCCAGATTAGATCCAGAGTTGATTCCAGAAATCACCATGTCCGGTTCATTGTCGAGTAGCCCGTTTAGTCCGATATGAACGCAATCAACCGGAGTTCCGTCGACAGCAAAGCATCGTTCCCCAGATGCAGTAACAGTAAGTACCTTACTCAGGGTCAAAGAACCACTAGCGCCGCTTTTATTTTCACTAGGAGCAACAATCGTAATTTCACCATGCTCTTTTGTACCCTCAAGAAGCGCCTTGAGACCTGGGGCTTTATAGCCGTCGTCATTGCTCAGCAATATATGCATTTATGTGTGTTTTATCGGGTTTAAGGCCAACTGGCCCTGGAACAAAAACATAGGCCAAGAGTGTATTATCTCAACTTCTGTTATTCCTGTGAATAACACCAATCCATACTCTCGAGAGTCATAACGAATCTCAAATATCATTCATCAGCCAAATGAAACCATTCAAGAATCCGGATCATTATTCCGAGATACGGCGGCTGACACTGATCGGCGGCATGCTTGATTTGTTTCTTGGATTTGTCAAGGTGTTGGTTGGATATATCGGTAACTCACAGGCACTAATCGCAGATGGCATACATTCTTTATCAGACCTGATAACCGATGCCCTGGTTCTTGTCGCAACAAAGCACAGCGCTCAAGAAGCCGACGAGGGACACCCGTATGGTCACGATCGGATCCAGACTCTAGTCAGCCTGGCATTGGCCGGTTCGTTAGGCATCATAGCCCTGGTTATTGCGTGGGATGCAGTAACCCGGATTTTGTCCCCAGAATCACTGTTGCAGCCGGGATTTTGGCCATTGGCGGTAGCTGCTATCTCCGTTGTCTCAAAAGAGGGCTATTTTCAGTACATTGTACGACATCCCACCACCGCTACCTCACGCATGCTGTATGCGAATGCCTGGCACAGTCGATCGGATGCATTATCTTCACTCGCAGTTATCGTGGGAGTCGGTGGAGTACTGGCCGGATTTGCCTGGGCAGACGCATTTGCTGCGATTGTGGTCGCTGGCCTGCTGCTTTTCGTAGCTTACAGAATCGGTCGGGAAGGTGCTGAGGAACTCATAGATTCGGCAGCCTCTCCAGTTCTGAACGCCAAAATGCAAAAGACCATCCTATCAATAGAAGGTGTAAGAGATACACATGAACTGAGGACCCGTCGAATGGCTGACAAAGTGCTGGCCGATGTGCATATCCGAGTGGATCCCCTGATCAGTGTTTCTGAAGGTCACCGAATCGGTGATGAGGTGATGGATACACTAAAGGCACGGTTCCCGGAGGTTGGGGATGTAATCGTACACATTGACCCAGAAGACGATATTGCGATCGACGTTTTCTCTAAGCTACCTTAGGCGGAAATCAATACCAGCCTTCAGAATTTGCAAAACAAATTCGATACTCGATTTACCCTACAGCCAACAAACATAGTCGTACACTATCTTGATGAAGGGTGTCAGGTTGAAATCTGGATGAACATGCCTGAAGAGGCAACGGGCAGTGACTGCAGTCTTGTTTCGTTGAAAATAACGGAGGAACTTGTGTGTATAGATGACATCGTCAGCGCCAGCGTTTTATTCTCTTCAAATTAGTTAGCATCGGACTAGAATCGACCCACAACAGAGGCGGATTACTGCACAACAGTGCCGAGAAGTCACAGATCTAGCAAGGTCGGACTTTGTCCTAGTCGCTCAATCGTGACCTCATGAATTCTTCGCCTAGAGGCACTTTTTACCAGCACCTCAAAATCATCTAAGGCAAAGGTTTCGCCCGTTATAGGTATTCGCTCTGTATGGTCAAGAATCCATCGATTTATTGTATCCGTGGATTTGCCGGGTAGTTCAGCACCAAAATACTCTTCAATCAGCCTGACTTCTGCCGTGCCATCCACGCTTATCTTATTCAGGCCTAACTCAACAAACTCAACAGGCTTTTGGTCACTTTCATCATAAATTTCACCAACGAGTTCTTCTAAAAGATCCTCAAAGGTAACGACACCTTCCATGGTTCCATGTTCATCAACAACGATAGCCATGTGTTGCTGTTCCTTTCTGAACCCGCTGATAGTATCGGTTACAGGCTGGGTATCGGGAACGAACCTTGCTTCTCGACCGATTTCACCCACCGGCATCTGTGTTTGTTTATTAATTACTGCGACCATAAGGTCCCTCATATAGAGGATCTTCTGTATCTCATCGGGATCTTTGGCGAATAACGGAATTCGACTGTAGGGAGTTTCCTTGAGGTCTTCTAGCGCCTGGACTACTGATCTGCGACCATCATAAGTGAAAACCTTATGTCGCGGCGTCATTACATCTGCAACGGTGAGATCAGATAAAGCAAAAGCCCTCTCGATCAAGACTCTTTCACCTCGCTCAATCGTTCCCTCTTCTTCCCCATAGCCAATTATGCTGATAAGTTCGGATTCAGTTACCGTGGGATCCTCTTCACTCGAAATGGCAGCTTTCCCCGCAACATCCGCTATGACTTCAAATAAGCTAATCAAGGGATAAATGGTGCGTTGAAACCAGAGCACTATTGGAGAAACGATCAGTGAAATCCTCTCTGAATAACGTGTCGCGAGACTCTTCGGCGTAACCTCTCCAAATATCAGGATCAGTACGGTAAGCACACCGACTGCGATTCCAGGCCCAATGCTCCCAAGGATTCGGGTCGCGATCACCGTTGCTATCGCGGATGCAGCGATATTCACCAGGTTATTACCAATTAAGATGGCGATCAGCATCTTTTGGGGCTTACTCTTTAATATGAATAACGACCTGGCGCCTCGCCTTCGTTCTTTCAGTAGTGCTTTTGCTCTTCCTTTAGATAAGGCGATAAGAGCTGTTTCCGATGCCGAAAAAAAAGCCGAACAAAATAACAGAAGTACCAAACATATGCCGCCTAACATAATACTTGGCCCAAGACGCTAAAGAGGTTTGCCAAAGACGGAGGTTCAGATTCTTCGTTTGGCGACTGTGATACTTTCATTATGTGTCAAACAACAGAGAATAACTGGTAACGCATTTAACGGGTTCGATAAGTAACGACTGTACCATTACTATGGTTTTGATGCTAAGTGTTCAGTATAGGACACATGTAGGCCACCCTTCTTGCCAACATCTCGCAACCGCACGAACTCGGAAATACGATTGTGCTGGGTTCTACAGTTTCACTCCAACGCAATCATCCAACTGTGACGATCCTCGAGTTCACCATGCTGAATACCGAGGATCATATCGTATAGCTTCGGACACAAGTTTCCGGGTTGATCCTCAGGAAAACATAGATCGTCATCTTGGTAGCGAATTCGCCCAATTGGAACCACCACCGAAGCAGTACCGGCTCCAAAAGCCTCATAAAGTTCACCTTCGTTTTGAGCTTGAAATAACTCGTCCATAGACAGACGACGTTCAGTGGCTGTGACGCCCATATCGGCGAGTAAAGTCAAAACGCTCTCACGCGTTACACCGGGCAGAATCGTTCCACTCAGATCTGGCGTAACGACCGAATCACCCAGCCGAAAAAACATATTCATCTGTCCGGCTTCTTCCACATACCGGTGCTCTTGTCCATCGAGCCACAAGATCTGGTCAAAACCATCCTCGACACTGTCATTCATGGGCCTTAGTGTCACCGAATAGTTACTTGCAGTTTTCGCATAACCTGTTCCACCATGGGGTGCTCTCGTGTAGCGTTCTTCTGCTTTGAGATATAGCGGCGACTTTGCCTGTGCAAAGTATTCACATACCGGTGACGTGAATATCAGTAATCGGTACTGCGATGCTGGTCGTACCGCTAGATGGGGTTCCGTTGCAATAAGCACGGGCCTCACATATAACGCCTCACCCCTTCTAGATGGGGCCCAATCTTGATCAAGCATCACGAGTTGTTTGATTGATTCTATGACGAGAGATTCGTCTGGTGCGGGTATACACAATCTAGTGCATGAAACTGTTATGCGTGCAGCGTTTCGGTCAACCCTGAAAAGTCTGACTTTGTGATCAACGGTACCCCGGAATGCTTTTAATCCTTCAAAAACTGTCTGGCCATAATGTAGTGCTAACGCAGCCGGACTCAATTCAATGGAAGAGAATGGAACAATCGAAGGCTCTCCCCACGCGCCATCCGAAAATTCACAGGTAACCATATGATCTGAAAAATAGTCACCAAATCCTAGATTTGTATAATCGACTTCTGCCAGACGACTATTCTTCACAGGCTTGATCTTCATTGTTTCTCCGGACTCAATCGGCATCCTTTCTGAGTCTGTGACCTTTAATCAGATATCTTTGACCAGATTATCGCGGTCAGGCTCTCTACGTCTTCCCCTGACAGTGCACCGCCTTTATTGAATAACAATTTCCCATTTGGGCCAAACACCAGCACATTATAACTATCATCAAGCAGTCCCCATTGCTTAACCAACACTTTACTCGCGTCTGTAACATAAGTCGTACGGGGATATTTCTTTTGCTTGCCCTTAAGGATCTTTCTGATTAGGAATTTTGGCTTCCATGTCGCAGCCAAGTTAGTGATCGCAATTGATCCTATTTTTTCCGTCGGATACTGTTCTTTAGCCAGCGCTTCTTCAACATGTTCGTTAGCCTTGACTTTGTCGGGATCAACATACATCAATATGTGTACCACCCCTTCCAGTTCAGAGCTATTCCAACTGGTACCATCCAGTCTGCCCCCGGCATCGCCTGCCAACTCGGCCGGAGGCGGTACCTGATCTAATTTCAGGTCGGCGTTAACTGAACCACTGACAACGAACAGCGCGATCATTGTAGAGAATATCGACTTATACCTGTGTATCATCTATCTTGGAAAAGGCTGTAGAACCTGATGCCTAATCGATTTTAACAAATGGTCATAACAGCCCATTACTATCGGGAAGGATTCGGAATGACCCTAATGCGCAGAATTCCTTGACCTGACTGACTATTTCATGGGTGAGAACAGAAAATTCACTTTCTAGCAATTTATCAGATTCAACATAGTGTTGTAGTGCTGAGGCTAGACTATCTGAGAGTGAATAGGCGTCAACTTCAGTCGTCTTTTGGAAGCTGGGGTAGTCGTATCCGCCTCCCCAACCACTGTTTTCAAAGCTCTTTAGCTCCTCTAGTCCGAGGCCGGGATCGATGGTCCCACAGGGTTCCCATCCATGTTGACTAGCAAGCGCCCTTAAATCGCTCCATTGATTATTTGTAATCGCTATAAACCGGCCGCGGTGAGATCGGGACATACTCTTAAGGATCACAATCGATATCTTCAGGTAGAGCGTTGTTGTTAATAAAAATCTCTCATCAACCCTCACCGTCGGTCGCCGATCTTCTAGAAATGGTCGGGGCGAGAGGATTCGAACCTCCGACCACCGCAACCCCATTGCGGTGCGCTACCAGACTGCGCTACGCCCCGTACAATATTTCCGACCAAACTATGATCGCAGGAGTTCCGAAATATCAGTAAGTTCCTCTATCACCTGACTGTAGAGGTTTTTGTTTAGCCCTTTACTGCTCTTTTGTTTTTCTTCTCGAAGCCGATTACCAGCACCGCTGATCGTATAGCCTTCAATATAGAGCAGTCGACGGATTGTTCTGATTAACTCGACTTCATGCCGTTGGTAATAGCGGCGATTGCCTCGACGTTTTACAGGCTGCAATTGAGGAAACTCTTGTTCCCAGTACCTTAGAACATGAGGCTTCACAGAACAAAGCTCGCTTACTTCACCGATAGTAAAGTATCTCTTAGCCGGGATCGGTGGAAGTTCCTCTGAAGAGGGATCGAGCATCGTCATAACTCGTTTGCCTCAGGCTTTCCATCCGATGCCGATACATTGTTTTTGGCTATCCGATCCTTGACTTTCTGACTTGCTTTATAAGTAACCACTCGCCGTGGTGTTACAGGTACCTCTTCGCCAGTCTTGGGATTTCGCCCTGGGCGACTCTTTTTGTCTCGTACGCTAAAACCACCGAATCCTGAAAGCTTTACTGACTCACCACTCTCTAATGATTCTCGAATTTTTTCGAAAAATAATTCGACAAACTCTTTAGCTTCCCGCTTGTTCAAGCCAATTTGCTCAAACAACGTATTTGCGAGATCTGCCTTGGTGACAGTCATCGATCTTCCCTTCCTCTGGCGGTCTATTTATTTCTGAGCTTCGAGCCCAGTTTTTTCTTTAGGCTGTCGAGAATCTCCTCCATAACCTTCTCGATATCCTGTTCCGTAAGATTGCGGGAAGTTCCTTTCAAGGTCAACCCATAAGACAAAGATTTTTTGTCTTTTTCTATCCCAGCACCCTGATATACATCAAACAGCTCGATTGAGTTCAATATGGACCCACCGGATTCCAGGATAACTTCTCTGACTTCGTCCGCTGGGGTAGCTATACCCACTGTTATTGAGAGATCACGCTTTACCGAAGGAAACTTCGGCATCGGGCTATAGGCGGGTAGATCGCGTACCGCTATGCATCCGGCATCTAATTCAAAAATATATACCGCTTGCTCTAAGTCAAATGCTTTCATAACCTTTGGGTGGAGCTGTCCGAGCCACCCGACGACTTGGCTACCATGGGTTATCCTCGCGCTCTGACTGGGATGAAGTGCCGGATGAAGAGCCGGCTTAAATTCTGTTTTTACGGACTTAGCCGCTAGTCTAAACAGCCCTTCAACATCACCTTTAACATCATAAAAGTCTATTGCTCGAACATGGCTGTCCCAGCCCCTGCGAGAAGCATTACCGGTTACGGCCCCAGCAATTCTCTTGATTTCGGATCGATTATTGATAATGCCATGAAATACATTACCGGTTTCAAACAGTCGGATCCGTCGCCATTGTCGGCGATAGTTAACAGCCAGCGCCTGCAGCAACCCTGGCCAGAGACTTGTGCGCATGACCGACATGTTTGACGCAATCGGGTTCTCCAGTGTGATGCCTTGTGAGTCTGGATCGATTAGTTTTTGAACCAATGGATCTACAAAACTGTATGTCATTACCTCCTGATAATCGTTGTCAATAAGAAAATCAGCTAGCCGGTCAGTAGTTAGGTTTGACTCCCGTTCGGGCGTGTAGGCGACAACACTCTTAGGGTCGCGGGTAGGTACATTGTCATAGCCATATACCCGAACCACCTCCTCCACCAGATCATGCTCTTCTTCGATATCTGTCCTCCAACTCGGCGGACGTGCCTTCCAGCCTGATTTGAGAATCCGAACTCTCATCCCCAGAGATTCAAGAATATGCTTGACTCGTTTGTCGGGTATTGTATGCCCCAACACCTTTTCCAGACGCGATCTGCGTAATGTAATGGGTATCGGGGTAGTCCTGTAGGATTCACTGGTTTCCTGAAACACCGGGCCTGGGTTACCTCCTACATAAGCACTGATCAACTGAGTTGCTCGCTCTATGGCGGTCCGTTGGTGGGCGGGATCGATCTTCCTTTCAAAGCGATATGAGGCTTCCGACTGTATCCCGTACTCACGAGCCTTGCGTGCTATCGTGCCGGGGCAGAAATAGGCCGCCTCGAGCATGATGGATGTAGTCTGCCCATCAATACCTGAACTCATTCCACCCATGATTCCCGCCATACCAATGCACTTGTCGGCATCCGCGATCATTAATGTTTCAGGTGTTAGTCGAATGGACCTCCCATCAAGTAGATCTAGCGTTTCTCCTTTCCGAGAGTGTCTGACAACAATTTTTTCATTAATTTCTTTCAAATCGAATGCATGCAATGGCTGACCGAGTTCCAACATCACATAGTTGGTAATATCGACAACGGCACCGATGCTTCGAAGACCACACCGCCTTAGTCGTTCGCGCATCCAATCTGGTGTCTTGGATTGTGAGACGATGCCGTCCATTACTCTTCCAACATATCGCGGTGCATCGTTTGGTGCTTGTATTTCCAATGGAATAATATGCTTACTTGTCGCCTTCACAGTTTTCAGGGCAGGTCCGACAAGCTTCTCACCAGTTAGCGCATGCAACTCCCTTGCGATGCCTTGTACACTGAGACAGTCGCCACGATTTGGAGTAAGGTCGATATCAATTATGTAATCATCGACCTGCAGATAATCGTTGAGTGTGTTACCCGTCGGGGCTGTCGAATCAAGTACAAGAACACCAGCGGAATTATCTGCACTGTAATCTAGATTCAGATCATCTGCGGAACACAACATCCCTCGTGATTTCTGACCGTTAAAGTCAGCGACACGAATTGATTCCCCACCTGGCAGGGAACTGCCTGGCATTGCCACGACCACCCGATACCCAGCTTCAACATTGGACGCTCCACAAACTATGTCGACATTTCGGCGTTGGCCAACGTCTACTTGACATATCTTTAAATTGTTATTGCCGGGCAGATGACTCGTGGACATTATTTCAGCGACTAGGATCTTGTTCGAAAATCCTGGCACCTCGGTAATAGAACTGACTTCAAGGCCTGCTGTAGTCAATAGATCAGAAAGATGCAATAGATCCAAATCTACCTTTATCCATTCCCTCAACCAGTTGAGACTGATAATCATTGGATGTTCGTGGGCAACTACTAGCTGAACTGATTCAAAAACGACAGTTCGTTATCAAAAAATAGCCTAAGATCATCGACTCCATATCGAAGCATCGTGACCCGTTCTATACCCATACCG
>LUSG01000003.1 GCA_001629395.1 Gammaproteobacteria bacterium REDSEA-S15_B12
TACCAATGGTGTGCTGCAGCGTTACTTGCTGGGATCTTACTCTGCGCGGCGTCTTGGGCTCGAGACGACCGGTAATGCGGGGGGTATTCACAATCTCACCGTCGCGTCAGGAGACCAGGATCTGACCGATCTAATCAGTGGGCTGGAAAAAGGATTGCTGGTAACCGAACTGATTGGTTTTGGCGTCAACATGGTCACTGGGGACTATTCCCGGGGTGCCGCCGGCTTCTGGATCGAGAACGGTCAGATCCAATATCCGGTTGAGGAAGTGACAATTGCCGGTAACCTCAAAGAAATCTTTAGCGGCTTGTGCGCAATCGGTAAGGATGTGGATACGCGGCGCAACATCCGCTGCGGTTCGATATTGATTGATGGACTGACTGTTGCCGGCGACTGACCGCTCGAAACAAATCAGAATTGATCCGCAGGTAGGTGGCCCGGTTACCGTACGCTTACGGCGAATACCGGTGGTGGGTGATGCGATCGAAGAGTCAGGGTGGTTAATTACTGTTGAACACGCTAACGATCGCTCGGTGCTTCGTCTGCGGTTGGAACCTGTATAAAATGGCCTGATTTCCGACTTACTTCTCTGCCGAGAGATAGCAGATCCATGCGGCGTCGGCCTCACCGGACTTGGTTGGCGTATAGACGCCGTTTCCTTCCCCCGATTTCCGGTCGGTACCTTCCCAATACACCTGGGTTCGGGCGAAGCCAGCTTGTGTGAGCAGTTCTTGTAGTTCGGGCAGGGTCCACAGACGCCAGTCGTACGTAAAGGCTCGGTTTATCTTCGATCCGTCCGGGAACGTAAAGT
The DNA here is from genome assembly GCA_001629395.1 of Gammaproteobacteria bacterium REDSEA-S15_B12. GTDB lineage: Bacteria > Pseudomonadota > Gammaproteobacteria > Arenicellales > UBA868 > REDSEA-S09-B13. The sequence goes on from LUSG01000003.1 coordinate 812, forward strand.
GGATGTGGCAGAGAATATCGCCAGTCACAGGATGATATCGAGACTGGTCCCAAACGTAAGTGAAGTCATCATGTTCGGTCTCTTCTTCCATTTCTCGATAGGTTTCGTAACCGCCAAAAGCATCCAAGAAAAATACGCCATCATCAACTAGAGCTGTGTAAACCTGGCTAAAGTAGTTGCGAAGCTGGGTCCTCGTTTTGAAGATTTGATAACTGAAGTTCATCGCTAAAACTATATCGACAGGCGGAATGTCGACTGTCAGAACGTCATCATTGAGCAGGTGTATTCGACCTGCTGCATCATCGCTCAGTTTCGAAATGTTATGTTTCTCACCCCACCGTATTACCTTTTTGTCCAGGTCCACTGCGTAAGCCTGGTTGTTGTCACGGCGCCGCACCCACTCGCAGCTGGTGTTGGCTGTGCCGCAGAAATCCTCACGTAAAATTTGTGCTGTTCGGCCGCGTATAGACTGAAAAGTTTCGTCGACCATGTCGATTTCCGCCTCCACACACTGTACGGCTTTCTCATACAGCACGTGGCGATCAGCCTGGCCGGCCAGTGTCGTACCTTTGCCTCTTTGATTAGTTTGATATTTTTTATTACGACTCATAGCAAAGTGACGTCGGACTCACGTACAAGCGTGTAGATACCTCAGGATTGGTCTGTTTTTAGGTTGTGGTCTCGCAGGCTGTTAGAAATGTTGCGCATTATCATAGCCAAGGCATCGGTAAGGTTGTCGTTAATGATGACCGAAAGATTCGAGGTCTTCGCTTCTGCAAGCAGTGCTTTTTGCAACTCCCAAATGGCGTCGAAACTTTCAAGATATCGATCGGCTCTTCGATCCTGCGAGCTTTTTGATCGTCCTTGGAACTGACGCTCAAGCTGTTTCTTGTTGGTGGCCTGACGATGAAAGCCATCGATCACGCGCTGGCTGCTGGGAGAATGTTCTTGATGCGCCGGTAATGCCTTCCAGGCATTAAAGCTGGATTCATGCAGTTCCGGCATCAACTGTACGGCGACCATCGTCCGCATGACTTCCCGCAGCATATCTGTGGATTGGTAACGGGTTATATTAAAACGGGTTGCAATTTCCGCTGAAAGCGTACTTTTACCGACACCCGCCGTTCCGCCGATCATGATGATCAGCGGCTGGCCCGACTTCAAGAAATAGTGCCAGGCGGTGTAGTTGTCGGCAAACTTGTCGCCAGCCTCCTCGCGCAGAACGTTAACGGTATAGTCACGCAGCACATCCCGGTCTATTCTTGTCTGGCGAAGCTCGAGCAAACCATCATGGATTTTATGCGTCAGCCGTTCCGCTTCTTCCATGTGCAAGCCGCAGATTTCCAGACGTCGTTGGTGCAGGTTGCGCGAGAACCATTCCTCATAACCAGTTGTGTCGCGAACCAATATCCATGCTGCATCCCGTTGGCCTGTAATGTAACTGTGTGTGGCGTCCGGGCCGAACTGCGCACTAAGCAAAGTTGAAGTCTTATCGAGAATCTGTTTTGTTGAAATATTTTCGTCCTGATCAAAAGTATCTCGAACCTCGCACGCGATCTGATACGCTTCGCTAAAGGATAGTCCCGCTTTTTGCAGCGATCGGGTCAATATCCCACGTAGAAACGGCTGGGCTGCGCCGTCTTGATTGGTGACGTTGATTGTAGACACAGGCGTGTTTCGAGTCTTATCCGTGTTGGAGCCAAGTATCAGGTACCGATTCTACAGATTCTTTACCAACCTGATGCACTGACAGCGCAATACCCTAATTCGACACTCATGTGCGTTGATATTGAGTTACCTTGAAAACGATGAGTCAGGTGCGTTGAAACTGATCCTTTGACGACAAACATGAACCACCAACAGACCTTTGGTTAGAGCATGGCCCGGCCGAAGTCCAATAGGGGTTGGACTACAATTTTGAGCACGACCATGAATACAATGAAAAGTGCGATGGGGGAAAAATCCAGACCGCCTGTAACAGGCAGCAGACGCCGGAAGGTATTCAGCATGGGCTCAGTAAAGGTGTGCATCAAGCGCAACACCGGTGTATATCCGGTACTACTGAACCAGCTCAGCATAGCGCGAACAAAAATTGAGAAAATTATGATGTAGATCGCAAGTTTAAGAAGTTCACCCACACTAAGGAGTACAAGCCCAACTATAGCGGGGGAGTGACCAGACAACAGATTGATACTGGCGATTCGACACATTTCCAGAATCAGCAATAACACCACCGCAGCAGTATCGATGCCGGGCAGACTGGGTACGATCCGGCGCAGTCGCTTCAGCGGTGGGTTGCTGAGTTTTAGGACTGCCTGTGATATGGGGTTAAGGTGGTCTGCACCGGTAAGCCCAAACAGGAACCGCAGCATCACGATGAGGGTATACAGGCCGATGATGGTGTCGACTAGGAACATACCTGCATCACTGGCGTAATCGGTCCGCATCATTCATCTCCTAGCAGTTTGGCGAGTTCTACAGAACGCTCGCGTGCAGCATGCACCGCACGGATCAGGATCTTTTCACAACCTTTTTTGTCCAGTATTTCAACGGCGGCCTGTGTTGTGCCGCCAGCAGACGTCACGCGCCTGCGGAGTTCTGTGGGTGATTCGTCCGAGGCGAGTGCCAGCTGTGCTGCGCCCAGGGCAGTCTGGAGTGTCAGTTGCCTGGAAATTTCCGGGTTCAACCCACCTTCCTGACCAGCCTTGACCATTGCATCCATTAGGTAGAAAAAATAAGCCGGACCACTTCCCGAAACAGCTGTGACAGTGTCGATCAAGGACTCATCATCGACCCACACGGCAATACCCATGGCTTCCATGATTTTTTGGGCCTGAGCACGCTGGCTTTTGCTGACCCGGTGGTTAGCGTACATCCCCGATGCACCGTTGCCAGTCACTGCCGGAGTGTTGGGCATGACGCGGATCAGCGGCAACGGACTACCTGCCCACGATTCGATACTGGCAATAGGGATTCCCGCGGCGATAGACACGACCAAAGGTTGTCGTTGAAGCAGGTTCTCAGCGATATCCTCTACGGCACACTGCATGACCTGAGGTTTCACCGCCAGTACCAGAATATCCGCAACGTGGGCAGCAGAAGGATTGTCGGCGCAGGTCTGCACCGAAAAATCCTCGGCAAGTGCCTGTCGGATGCTGTCATCCGGGTCCGAGACAATTATGCTTTCGGGTGCTGTGCCGGATTTGACCAATCCCCCGACCAGGCTTCTTGCCATGTTACCGCCACCAATTAAACCCAATCGTTGATCAGTCATGTGCTGTATACCAATGGTTTCGTGTTGTAGCGTTTAGGGTTGTTATTGAGCATCACTGCCGAGGTCCAAAGATGGCGGTGCCAATCCGGACATGGGTTGCCCCTTCTGCGATTGCGGCATCCATATCATCGGTCATCCCCATTGATAGGCAGTCCAATGGAAGACCTTTGCTTCGAAGGTGATCTTGCAGTTCGAAAAGCCGTCGAAACACTCGGCGCTGGGTCTCGAAGTCGGTGGCAGGTTTTGGGATTGCCATCAGACCACACAGACGAATATAGGGCAGTGTGAGCACGTTGTTGGCAAGATCTTCGAGGTTGTCGGCCGTGACGCCTGATTTTGTCTGTTCTTCCTGAAGGTTGACCTGCAAAAAGAGGTTCAGGGGTCCACGACTCTGGGGTCGCATCTCAGAAAGGCGCCGGGCTATTTTAAACCGGTCGACACTGTGTACCCAGTCAAAATTAGCGGCAATATCACGACATTTGTTGCTCTGGATGGTGCCAATGAAATGCCAGGACAGCGCAATGTCTGCCAATAGACGAATTTTATCCACGGCTTCCTGGACCTGGTTTTCCCCAAAATCTCGTTGCCCCAGGCTCGCTACTGCGCGCACCTCGTCTGCCGACCGGGTTTTACTGACGGCCACCAATGTGACACTGTCTTCGGGACGGCTGAATCTTTTCCCAGCCGCACCAATTGCTGAACACACTTGGTTATAACGAGCTGCGAGATCGGTATGACAGTCTATATTTGTGCGTACAGCAGGTTTCATGGGACCATCTCAGGGCGTAAAGTGTTGTGACCATGTCTAAAATATCTAGCTTGGAAGACACAGTGCCGTAAAATGCAGGCTTAAGGGCGTAATGTGGGATTATAGGCGACACGAAACCGCTTAGGGGTCGGGTCTGCGGCGGTTCTACGAACTGAGGGAGGCACTCATGGATCTGTCTGAACTCTTGGGGTTTGCGGTCAAAAATGGTGCGTCTGATATTCATGTGTCGTCAGGACTGCCGCCACTGATCCGAATCGACGGAGAAATCCGTCGGATCAAAGTGGATCCGTTAGGTGATCATGTGGTACTCGATATGATCACGGGAATAATGCTGGATCATCAGCGCAAGGAATACGAGGAACGCTGGGAGTGTGATTTTGCGTTCGAGATTCCCAACGTTGCGCGCTTTCGGGTCAATGCGTTCAATCAAGCACGAGGACCAGCAGCGGCTTTTCGAGTCATTCCTCGCGATGTGCTGACGTTAGAAGCTATTAACGCGCCGGCTGTGTTTAAGAAACTGGCTGATCGACCACGCGGACTCGTGTTGGTGACAGGACCCACTGGGTCAGGAAAATCGACCACGCTAGCTGCAATAATCGACTACATCAATGCCAATCGTCAGGCCCACATCCTGACCCTTGAGGATCCGATCGAGTTCGTGCATCAGAGCAGGAACTGTCTGATCAACCAACGTGAAGTAGGCCGCCACACGCAGAGTTTCAGTGCAGCGCTGAGATCTGCGCTACGAGAAGATCCAGATGTTATCCTGGTGGGTGAGATGCGGGATGTGGATACGATCGGGCTTGCATTGACGGCCGCGGAAACCGGTCACCTCGTGTTTGGTACGCTGCACACTTCCTCAGCCGCTAAGACGGTCGATAGAATTATCGACGTATTTCCGCTGCCTACGAAATCATGATCGGCACACCGGCAATTCGTAACCTGATACGCGAAGCCAAGGTGCCTCAGATTTACGGGATGATACAGGTCGGTCGAGAATTCGGAATGGTGACTATGGACCAGTCGCTTGATGCTTTGGTGACACAGAACTTAATATCTGCTGACAGTGCAAAGAGCATTGCGATCGAGTCAGGGACTTTCGAAACCCAAGCTGGTGCATGATCACCACTCTAAAAGATCTGGATGTTTAAAAATGACGATGCATGACCTGTTCAGGTTGATGGTCAAGAAAAACGCCTCGGACTTACTTATCTCGGTGGGCGCACCACCGAGTTTGAAAATTGATGGTCAGGTTCTCCCCATCAAGACGGATCCCTTAACACCTGATGTGGCACGGGATCTGGTGTTCTCGATTATGACCGAAGTGCAACATGCTGAGTTCGAGTTAGATAACGAACTCAACTTTGCGGTGACACCCGCAGACATAGGCCGGTTCCGAATCAATGTTTTTCGACAGCGTAACCATGTCGGTCTGGTTGCACGTCGGATCAGCAGTGAGATTCCCAGCCTTGAAGCGCTTGGACTGCCCGTGGCGACACTCGAGAAGATCGCTATGACCAAGATTGGCCTGGTTCTCTTTGTGGGAGGCACCGGTACCGGCAAGACAACAACCCAGGCCGCAATGGTCGGATACCGTAATCAGCATACACGCGGGCATATCATCACCATAGAAGACCCCATTGAATTTGTTCACGATCATATTAAGTGCATTGTGGATCAGCGTGAGGTGGGTGTAGATACGGAATCTTTCGACACCGCGCTCGTCAATGCAATGCGGCAGGCGCCGGATCTGATTCAGATCGGTGAGATTCGCGACGCAGAGACGCTGCGTTCGGCTCTGGTGTTTGCCGAGACGGGTCACCTGTGTTTCGCAACTCTTCATGCTGCCAATACCTATCAGGCACTCGAAAGAATCATCAGCCTGTATCCGGGCGGGGAAAGAGACTCACTGTTGATGGATCTTTCCATGAATCTCTGTGCGGTCGTTTCGCAGAGACTCATACCCAGCAAAGGCGGATCCGGGCACGTGGTTGCGGTGGAGGTTTTGCGCAACCTGCCCTGGCTTCGGGATCTTATTAGCAAGGGGGAGATCGATCACTTGCAGGAAGCGATGGAACGCCCCTCGACCGACGGTGTCGTCACTTTCGATCAGTCCCTTTATGAACTCCACCAGAATGGTCAGATCTCACTAGAGGATGCATTGCGAAATGCTACCTCCGAGAACAATCTTCGCCTCAGGATTCAACTCGAAGGTACCGCGGCGAAAGATCGCCAGGAGATCGGCTCGACACTGCACACAGTTGAGTTCTGACCTAGCGTCAGCTTCTTTTTTGCACTGGACCCTACGCCATTGCCAGGACTGATGAGTGCTGACCAAGCCCGTATACCGTGCTCAGTTCCTGGGTAGGCCCTCGTAGAGTACTTGACCCGCGACCAGCGTCCACCGGACTTTGCCCGGCAGTGTCCAGCCGTCAAAGGGTGTGTTGGTGCCGTTGCTGTGCAGCAGTTCGGCATTCAGTGTCCATGTGGTGTCAGGATCAAAAATACAGATGTCGGCAGGCGCACCTTCAGACAATTGACCCAGGTCGGTCCCTAGGATCCGTGCGGGTTCTGACGTAATCGCAGCAATGGCCTTTTGGAGAGGCAGTACGTTGTCGTCCACCAACTGCAGCGCCAGCGAAAGCAGGGTTTCAACACCGGCGATTCCTGCTGCAGATTCGCTGAAAGGCGCGAGCTTGGCATCTGTACCATGGGGTCGGTGATCAGAACAAATGGCCTGTATTACGCCATCTGCAACGCCTCGCCGCAGCGCATCTCGATCAGCGAGGCTGCGCAGCGGTGGCAAGACGTGACAGCGCGTATCAAAATCTCCAATATCGCGTTCGCTCAAGTGCAGATGATGGGCAGAAACCGCAGCACTGACTGGAAGGCCACGTTGCTGTGCTTCAGAGATTTTCCCGACCGAGCGGCCGGATGAGAGTTGGCAGATATGACCCCGCACACCAGTGGTTTCAATCAGCGCCAGTTCACGGGCCAAGGCAACGGTTTCGGCTGCTTCAGGTATAACTGGCAAGCCCAACCGGGTACTGATTTCCCCTTCATGAACACAACCGTTACCTTTTAACCAGGGGTCAAGAATGTTCAGGAATACCGTCAGGTCGAATGTGGCGGCATACTGCATCGCCCGGCGCATGACCAGCGTGTTTTCTACCGCGTAGTCGGCATTGCTGACACCCACACATCCGGCTTCGTCGAGCGCCGCCATGTCGGTCAGCTGTTCACCCTTCAGGCCCCGGGTCAGCGCTCCCTGGGGATGCAGCCGTGCGAGCTCGATTTGCCGTGCACGTTGCCGGACCATGTGAACCATCGCAGGCGTATCGATGACAGGATCAGTATCCGGTGGACAGCAGACACTGGTCACACCGGCCGACACTGCCGCACCCAGTTCACTTTGCATAGTCGCCTTGTGCTCCTGACCCGGTTCGCGTAGTCTGACCTGTAGATCCACCAAACCGGGACACACAATCAGTCCGCTGGCGTCGATCGTACGGTCAAAAGATCCGTTTTGATCACCGCGCGGTGCTATACGACCCTCTTCGATAAAGACATCTCCAACGGCATCGATGTTGTTGCCTGGATCGATAATTCTGCCGTTGCTGACCCGGATCCTCATGGTTCGGGTTCCAAATTCTGGGGTTGAGGACCCATGAGTTTTGCCATGATAGACATTCGCACAGCGATCCCGTTGGTGACCTGCGGCAGGATCAGGGATCGTTCCCCATCTGCGACAGAAGAAGCGATTTCCAATCCGCGATTCATCGGGCCAGGGTGCATCACCACGGCGTCCGGTGCGGCCCGGGCAACACGTTCCGAGGTCAGTCCGTAGAGTCGGAAATACTCCTGCGAGCTCGGAATCAACTGCCCCTCCATTCGCTCGAGCTGCAGGCGCAGCATCATGATGACGTCAATATCGCTCAGGCCATCATCCATATTGGTAAAGGCGGTTACACCCAGACGCTCGATTTCAGTGGGCAGCAGGGTTTGTGGACCGATGACGCGTACCTCCCGGGCCCCCAGAATGTTGAGCGCATGGATCTGAGAGCGTGCAACCCTGGAATGAAGAATGTCACCGACGATGGCAAACCGTAACTGGTCGAACGCTCCCTTGTGCTGGCGGATGGTAAACATATCGAGCATCGCCTGTGTCGGGTGTGCGTGACGGCCATCCCCGGCATTGATAATGTGAACGTGCGCGGGTACATGGCGAGCAATGAGGTGGGCGGTACCGCTTGACCCATCCCGGACGACGAACATATCGGTGTGCATGGCTTCGAGTGTTCGGACAGTATCAAGGACAGATTCGCCTTTGGACGTCGACATTCGGCTGGCGTTCAGGTTAATGACATCGGCCGACAGGCGCTTGGCGGCAATCTCAAACGTGGTTCGCGTGCGGGTACTGGGCTCAAAAAAGAGATTGACCACGGTACGGCCATGCAGCAGGGGTACTTTTCGAATATGGCGCTGACCGATGCTGATAAAAGATTCCGCGGTATCCAGAATTTCTATGATCGTCTCGGCGTTGAGGCCATCAATAGTCAGCAGGTGGCGCAGCTGACCGTCGGTGTCGAACTGAATATCAGGAGTCGAATTGCGGCTCATCGTTCACTGAGGACAAGGGCCAGAGTTTCCGGTCCTGTCAGTTTAATGTGCTGGTGGGCCGCCAGGGGCAGTTTAAGACCGACAACATCAGGTTGGATTGGAAGTTCCCGGTCGCCTCGTTCGACCAGCACAGCCAGCCTGACACTGTCTGGCCGCCCATAGGAGAATATCTCATTGAGTGCGGCACGGATTGTACGCCCGGTCTGCAGTACATCGTCCACCAGTATCAGATGGCGTCCTTCTACATTTTCGGGTATCTCCGATGCACTGACCTGAGGGTGCAGACCGATTCGAGAAAAGTCATCGCGGTAGAAATTGATATTGATGGAGCCCAGGGAGCTGGATAGATTGAGTTCGGTGTATAGCCGTTCGGCCACCCACACCCCACCGGTATGGATACCGATCATGATTGGATCCAGAGATGCAGCTGATGCCAGGTCTTTGGCCATGGCCAGGATCAGGGATTCAGGATCAGGTATCTGATTGCTCATGAAGGTAGGTTTGCAGGATCAGTTCAGCAGCAACCTGATCTCGGACTTTCTGACGTCGCCTGGTGATTGGCCTCCCGGCGGGCTGGCTTTCTCTGATCAGGGTATCGGCGGCATCTGAGGTCAGTGTTTCATCAATATAACGCACATTACGACCAAATCGCGTTTGCAGCTGTTTGCCAAATCGACGGGCAAGTCTGGACAGGGTTGTCTCTTCTCCCGCGCCGCTCAGCGCAAGCCCGATCACAAGGGTGTCGGGTTGCCATTCATTGATCAGAGCATCGATCTTATCCCATTGCGCCCCAGCCGTGGGAGTTGGTATGGTGGCCACGCCTTGCGCTGACCCCGTGTTGTCCTGTCCCGCTGCGACACCGATTCTGCGTGTGCCGTAGTCAAATGCCAACAGCGTTTGGGTCACGCGTGGCCCACCCCCGGTGCGAGTTGATTCATATCTATACCAATTTTCGAAGCGGCTGCCGTCCAGCGTTGTTGGGCTGGCACTGAGAAAATGATTTCACAGTCCGCTTCAACACTGAGCCAGGCGTTCTCCTGCATTTCCTGTTCAAGCTGTCCTTTACCCCAGCCAGCGTAACCCAACGTCATCAACGAGTGGCCCGGTCCATCCGACCGGGACAAGGACTCCAGAACATCCCGCGACGACGTCAGACCGAGATTGTCACCAATGGCCAGCGTTGAGCCCCAGTCACCGACCCCCTCATGCAACACCAGGCCCAATTCTTGTTGGACTGGTCCGCCATAGTAGACCGGAGACTTCGCGGTACTTTCACTGGTGAGGGTCGACAGATCGAGTTGATCAAACACATCCTTGAGTGTGAGATGGTCCAACGGTCGGTTGATCACCACCCCCAAGGCACCGTTCGCATCGTGCTGACAGATGAGCGTGACCGTTCGGTCGAAGTTCGGATCGCGTAATGCGGGCATTGCGATCAGAAAATGGTTAACAAGGCCAGGGTAGGTGTTGCTAGTGTCCATGTGGATAAAGCATCAGCGGCTGATCAGCCGGGCATTCTCCATAAACTGCCAGGTGCGACTGATATGCAGGACGTCGGTTTCTTGCAGTATGGCCTCGGGTAACGGTTCAAACGGTGCTGCAAGCGCCGTGATCTGGACAGCGGCATCGTCAAGCACCTTGATTCCTGAAGATCGTGTCACGCGGATAGACCGTACCAGACCGTCACGATCAATAGCAACGGCTAGGATCAGTTCACCGCTTAAATTCTGTTGTCGCGCAATGTCGGGGTAGTTGCGGTTACCCACAGTTTCGACCCGTCGCCGCCAGGCGTCGACGTACGCAGCATAGTGACTCTCTTGAGTACTAGAGCTTACGAATTTGTGTCGGGAAAGATCAGAAGATCGTTTTTCCAGCTGATCAACCTCCCCGGCGTAGCGGGAAATCAACGCCAAGGCGCGCGAATAACTGAGGACCCGCTGGTCAGGGGGTGATAAGGCCGTTGTAGGCGCCTCAACCACGGTGTCCGTAGTCTGACGGTTCGTCACCAGGAGGGCTTGCACCGATGGGGTCTGTTGTCCGGGATCGTCGCTGTCAGCACGGTCTGTGCCGGTCTGGCTCTGCAGCACAATCGCCTGCGATTGCTGACTATTTCGATCATTTTCAGACTCTGTACCACTGCCGGTGTGGCTTTGTGGGGCCAGCAGGTGTGCGTCCGGCGGTGCTGTATCGTTGGTGTGGGTGAGGGTCAACTGAAATATCAGTGGCTCAGGGGGTTGATACAGCTGGGTCGCTGCCGTGAAGCCCACACCCAGAATGATGAGTGTATGAATGAGCAGTGAAGCGAACAGGCTGAGACGAGGCCGTTCACGCGACGGTATGGGTAGCCCCACAAACGGGAGACCCAGGAAGGACGGACGGACTGTGGAAGACTGGGCAATCACCTCGTATCGAACCTTTGGGTTCAGATTTTATTCTCGCGCCTAAGCGATTCTAGCAGAGATCAACAACCGTCCGGATCAGGCATAGGTTAGCCGGTGAAGGATCTGGGGTCACGGGATGGTTGGTTTCCTTTGTTTATTGGCCGGAGTAGAATCAGGCACAAAGCTTGCCGCCACATGCAGAACCCACAACGGTTTTTCTTTCGGTTGTATTGCCAACGACACCTGGTACGTGCTCGTACGGGTGGAACCTGTCTGCTTGACTCGATTAACGAATCACATGTCACTGCAACTGCCTGAAGTCGAGACTGTCAGGGCGATTGTTCTCGCTGCGGCCCGGGATGCAGGCCTGAATCAGTTCAGATTACGCGACCGGTCTGTCAAGGAAGACGGCACCGTCGTCACACAGACCGACCATCGAGTACAGGCTTTCATTGCACGTGAATTACAAGCGAACTGGCCACAATTCACATTTATGGGCGAAGAAATGGAGCACCGGCAGCAGGCGAGAATTGTTGGGGGCGACGGCGCCTGTTTCTGGGCGTTGGATCCACTTGACGGTACCACCAATTTCAGCATGAGCCTACCGTTTTACGGTATATCGCTGGGGCTGGTGGTTGATGGTACGGTGCAGCTGGGGGTGGTCTATGATCCGGTGCGCGATGAACTGTTCTCGGCGGCAAGTGGGCAGGGCGCTTTTCTCAACGGGGAGAAATTGACAACCCCGGATACAGACATACCGATCAGGCGCTGTATCGCCAACGTCGATTACAAGCGCCTGGTTTCACAATTAGTGGATCAGTTGGTTCGTTATCCCCCTTTCGGAGCACAGAGGAACCTGGGTTCCTGCGTATTGGAGTGGTGCTGGCTGGCAGCTGGGCGAATTCAGCTTTACCTGCACGGCGGTCAACGGATGTGGGACTATGCGGCCGGCAGCCTGATTTTGGCAGAAGCGGGCGGGGCGTTTACCACCATCCGCGGTATGCCGCTTGACTGTCGGACGTTTACCAAGCGCTCCGTGGTCGCCGCGATCAATACTGAGTTGCAGCAGCAGTGGCTGGCCTGGATAGTGGAAAATGATGAGCGACTCCACGAATAACCAGAACTTGTTCTTAATATAGAAACACTGTGTTAGATCTTATTAAATTTATGGTACATAGTCAGGGTTTGTGTGTCTTTTGTTTCGGAGACTCAATTATTCGCCACGAAATGCCGGCACAACGTCAGTCCGTGGATTGCTGTTTGCTGTTATGGCCGGCACCCCAACAACCCGATTGAAATGGTGTAACAGACGTATGGCAGATTTGAAAAGTACATCGTGTGAGATTCGACGGACCCGAGCCAATGCGGTGCGCGCACTCAGCATGGATGCTGTGCAGCAGGCCAAAAGTGGACACCCGGGAATGCCGATGGGCATGGCCGATATTGCCGAGGTGCTGTGGACGGACTACCTGCGATATAACCCCAGCAACCCGAAGTGGGCGGATAGGGATCGGTTTATTTTATCCAATGGCCACGGCTCGATGCTCCACTATGCATTGCTCCATCTGTCGGGATACAACCTGCCCATGGCTGAACTTAAGAATTTCCGTCAACTGCACTCGAAGACCCCGGGCCACCCTGAATACGGCTATGCGCCGGGCATAGAAACCACGACCGGTCCGCTGGGACAGGGAATCTCGAACGGCGTGGGTATGGCGTTAAGTGAAAAAGTGCTTGCTGCGCAGTTCAATCAACCCGGTCACGAAATTGTGAACCATTTTACTTGAAGTCGAACCCTGGTTTACCGACGACACCCCGTCGCGATTTGGTGCCTACGGTTGGCAGGTGATCGACGGTGTTGACGGACACAATCCCGAGTCCATCGCCAGTGCTATTGACCGTGCCCGGGCCGAGGCAGTCAGGCCGTCGCTGATCTGTTGTCGTACGGTGATCGGCTGGGGTTCGCCCAACAAGAGCGGCACCGAATCGGCCCACGGCGCGCCGCTGGGCGATGAAGAAATTGCACTGGTCCGGGAAAATATCGACTGGCCCTACCCACCTTTTGTGATACCTGATGAGATTTACGCAACGTGGAATGCAGTTGACGAGGGCAAGGCGAGTGAAGACGCCTGGCGGGCCGGTTTTGAGCGGTACCGGACAGATCATCCAGCGCTGGCACTGGAATTCGAGCGACGCATGTCGGGTGCGTTGCCGGAGACCTGGTCTGACAAAGCGGATGAATTTCTGCGTGATGTCAATGCCGCGGCAGAGACCGTGGCGACCCGTAAGGCCTCACAGCAGGCGCTTGAAGGTTACGGCCCGGTCCTGCCCGAACTGATCGGCGGTTCGGCAGATCTCGCCGGTTCCAATCTCACCCTCTGGTCCGGCTCGGTGCCGGTGACAGCAGCAGATGCGTCGGGAAACTACATTTATTTCGGTGTGCGCGAGTTTGGGATGTCCGCGCTTTGCAACGGGATCGTTTTGCACGGCGGTCTGATGCCGTACTGCGCTACGTTTCTTGTTTTTTCCGAATATGCCCGAAATGCATTGCGCATGGCCGCGCTGATGAAGATCCGATCAATTTTTGTGTATACCCACGATTCCATCGGACTCGGAGAGGATGGACCGACACATCAGGCGGTCGAACAAACCGCGACCCTGCGCTTGATCCCCAATATGTCGCTGTGGCGACCGTGTGACACCGTGGAGACCGCAGTGGCCTGGCGTATGGCGCTGGAACGCCACAATGGGCCGACCTGCCTGCTGTTCTCGCGCCAGAATCTCGACTTTCAGGTGCGCGACGAGCAACAAATCCAAGCAATCAGTCGGGGCGGGGATGTGCTGCGGGATTGGGAGGGGACACCTGAGGCCATTATCATCGCCACAGGATCAGAGGTCGGTCTGGCTGTGGATGCAGCAGCTCGGCTGAATAGCCAGGGCCGGCGTGTGCGGGTTGTCTCCATGCCTTCGACGGATGTTTTCGATGCCCAGGATGTAGCCTATAAAGAATCGGTACTGCCGCCGCTGGTGACTGCACGGGTCGCGGTAGAAGCTGGGGTAACGCCGACCTGGGTGCGCTACGTTGGATTGCAGGGCGCCGTGGTCGGTATCGATTCTTTCGGTGAATCCGCACCGGCTGAGGTGGTATTCGAACATTTTGGGTTTACGGTCGACAATGTGGTGGCGACAGTCGAAAAAGTGATGACCGCCTAAATAGATTCAGCGGGGTGACAGATACCTCGCCGTCACTGGATCTAACGGATGACAATATGCTTGTAACAAAGTTAACAATATAAGCCTTAAGGAGATAAGTTAATGGCGATCAGGGTAGCAATCAACGGGTTCGGCCGCATTGGGCGCAATGTTTTTAGAGCGATGTTTGAGTCAGGTCAGCAGGACCAGTTTGATGTCGTTGCTGTCAACGATTTAGGCGATGCTGATGCCAACGCCCATTTGTTGCAGTACGACACGGCCCACGGGCGTTTTCCGGAAAACGTCCGTGTGGAAGGAGACGGCTTTCTGGTGGGTGATAAACAGGTCCGGGTACTGGCGGAACGGGATCCCTCGCAGTTGCCCTGGGACGAACTGGGTGTCGATGTCGTGATGGAATGTACAGGGCTTTTTACGAGCAAGGAAAAAGCGGGTGCGCATCTTGCCGGTGGTGCAAAGAAAGTCATCATATCGGCGCCGGGTGGCAAGGATGTCGACGCTACGATTGTCTACGGTGTGAACCACCAGGTACTGAAGTCGACAGACACCGTGGTATCCAACGCGTCTTGTACCACCAACTGTCTGGCGCCGCTGGTTAAGCCGCTGCACGACACCATCGGGGTGGTGGCCGGTATTATGACCACGATTCATGCGTATACCAACGATCAGGTGTTGACAGATGTATACCATAGCGATCTGCGCCGGGCGCGATCGGCCACCCAGTCGATGATTCCCACCACAACCGGTGCAGCCGCAGCGGTTGGGTTGGTTCTGCCGGAACTCAATGGCCGGTTAGATGGATTTTCCGTGCGGGTGCCGACCATAAACGTGTCGCTGGTCGATCTGACATTCGAAGCCACTCGGGACACGAGTGTGGACGAGGTCAACCAGGTGATGCGTGAGGCGGCGTCCGGTGAACTTAAAGGCATCCTGGATTACAACGACAAGCCGTTGGTGTCGATTGACTTTAATCACAGCCCAGCGTCGTCGACTTATGACAGTGCGATGACCCGCGTTGTCAATGGTAAAACAGTCAAGGTCTGTTCCTGGTATGACAACGAGTGGGGGTTTTCAAACCGGATGCTAGACACTTGTGTTGCCTTGATGAATGCGACTTAGGCTCGGAATCTGAACTGATNCTGTGGCCANACCCGCTGCACANTTGCTAAGCCCGAAGCTGTTGGGCTATAGGGCGGAATGTTCATGACGGCACTCCGGATGCTCGATCAGGATCTTGAGGGTAAACGGATTCTGATTCGACAGGACCTGAATGTACCGATCCACGCGGGCCAAGTGGCAAGTGACGCGAGGATACGGGCGTCTTTACCCACCATTGAATCAGCGCTGAATGCCGGCGGACGCGTCATGTTGATGTCCCACTTGGGACGGCCGACAGAAGGACAATTTGATGCGCAGTACTCACTGGCGCCGGTGGCCGATCACCTGTCCAAACTTCTGGGACTTAAGGTCCGGTTGTGTGTCGACTGGCTCGACGGTATCGATCTTTCTTCCGCTGATATGGTGCTGTGTGAAAATGTACGTTTCAATATGGGTGAGTTGGCCAATGACCCTGAACTTTCCCAAAGGATTGCTGACAACTGCGATATTTTCGTTATGGACGCGTTTGGCACTGCCCACCGGGCGCACGCATCCACGCACGGCGTCGCCCAGTTCGCGCCAGTGGCCTGTGCCGGACCTTTGCTGGTGGCTGAGCTTGAAGCCTTACACAGGGCACTGGACGATCCGGCCCGACCGATGATCGCCATCGTCGGTGGTGCCAAGGTGTCGACCAAACTGACGGTTCTGGAATCCCTGGCAACGGTGGTTGATCAACTGATTCCCGGTGGCGGCATCGCCAATACCTTTATTGCCGCTGCTGGATATGATGTCGGAAAATCACTGATCGAAGTCGATCTGATACCTCAAGCCAGGCGACTGATGCAACTCACCGAAGCCAAAGGCAGCCGTATCCCAGTGCCAACGGATGTCGTGGTCAGCCGCGAGTTGTCGGCGTCAGCTGGTGCACAAGTGAAGCCCGTCAGCGCAATCCGCGACAACGACATGATTCTTGATATTGGTCCTGAAACTGCTGAGCGCTTTGCGGCCATGATGTCGACTGCCGGGACCGTGCTCTGGAACGGGCCAGTGGGCGTGTTTGAGTTCGACCAGTTTGGAGCCGGAACGCGAATTTTGGGTCAGGCGATTGCTGCTTCTTCGGCGTATTCGATTGCAGGCGGTGGCGATACGCTGGCAGCCGTTGACAAGTACAATATAGCTTCCGATGTGTCCTATATATCGACTGGCGGTGGTGCTTTTCTTGAGTTCCTGGAAGGAAAAGATCTGCCTGCGGTGTCGATTCTGGAGGCCTGTGCTTCGCGTTGATGATATCGGGCGTTGTGGCAAATGCGCAGAGCCAGAGCCTGTTTCCTATCCGTGATTGCCGCATGGACGTAAAACGACGCACCAAGATCATCGTCTCCCTGGGCCCGGCGACCGACAATGCCAAGGTCATGGCTGCCCTGGTTCAAGAGGGTATCGATGTAGCCCGTATCAATATGTCCCACGGATCGCCGGAAGATCACCAGCGGCGGGCGGCCCTGCTCCGAAAATGCACCCAGGAGCAGGACCGGTCGGTCGGTCTACTGATGGATCTGCAAGGCCCGAAAATCCGGATCCAGGGGTTCCGACAAGGGCCGATTCAGCTTCGCAACGGCAAGATATTCATTATCGACCCGGCACTGGGCAGCCAGGCGGGCACGGACCAATCAGTTGGTACCACCTATCAGGCGCTGCCCGAGGATGTTGCTCAAGGTGATCGACTGCTACTGGACGATGGCAACATCACGCTACGGGTTGAAGAGGTCTCACAGAATCAGATCATTACCCGTGTGATTTCGGGGGGAGAGTTACAGGATTTCAAGGGCATCAATCTTCAGGGTGGCGGGTTATCGGCTGCTGCACTGACGGACAAGGATCACGAGGATATTCGCGCCGCAGTGGATATTGGTGCGGACTACCTGGGGGTGTCATTTGTCCGGAACGGAGCAGATGTTGAGACTGCCCGGATGCTGTTACGAGCCGCCGGTAGTGAGGCTCACCTGATCGCCAAGGTTGAGCGTCGGGAAGCACTCGACCATATTGAAGAGATCATTGCTACGGCGGATGCAATCATGGTCGCTCGAGGCGATCTGGGTGTAGAGATCGGTGACTCAGAGGTACCGGGAGTACAGAAGAAGCTGATTACACAGGCGCAAAGGCACAACAGCGTGTCGATCACTGCCACCCAGATGATGCAGTCGATGGTGAGTAGTCCGCAGCCTACCCGTGCTGAGGTGTCTGACGTGGCCAATGCGGTGCTGGACGGTACCGATGCGGTCATGCTGTCTGCCGAGACAGCTGTTGGCCGGCATCCCGTTCGGGTGGTTGCGGCCATGAACCGGATCTGCCTCGCTGCCGAACGGCATCGCAGTGTTCTGGTTTCAGGTCACCGGATGGAAGCCCGTTTTGATGCCGTCGATGAAACAATTGCAATGGCGACCATGTACACTGCTAACCACTTTGATGTGGCGGGGATTCTGGCGCTGACCGAATCAGGGGGCACCGCGAAGTGGATGTCGCGGATCAGCTCCGGCATACCCATCTATGCGGGAACGAGGTGGCCACAGACCGAGCGCTGGATGTCACTTTACCGGGGCGTCTATCCCGTGTCCTTCGATGCCTCTAGCATGTCTCGGGGAGACATCAACAGAGTTGCGATCGAAGAACTGCGCAGCCGGGGGCTGGTGAACGACGGCGACCGCATTATCATCACCAAGGGTGATTTTTCTGGTATTGGCGGGGGGACCAATGCCATGAAAATTGTTGAAGTTGGACAGGTTGCGGGTGAGGCGGAATAAGTTGATCGGTACAATGACTGCTAGAGTCCGATCTATCAGAGGGCGCCAGCAGAAGAATGTGATCTTTTAATTGGATAAAGAGGAAGCAGCAATGAATATTGATACGCTAAAAACAACCGCCCAGGCCATGGTCGCACCGGGTCGCGGCATATTGGCCATGGATGAGAGTTCGCCGACCTGCAATAAGCGTTTTGAGAGTCTGGGCATACCGACCACGATCGAGATGCGCAGGGAATACCGGACCATGCTCGTATCATCACCCGGATTAGGCGATCACATCGGTGGTGCGATTCTGTTCGATGAGACCCTGCGTGATCACACCACTGACGGCCGTCCATTTGTGCAGGCGCTGCAGGAACAGGGTATTGTTCCGGGGATCAAGGTCGACACCGGCGCAAAGGATCTGGCCCTTCACCCGGGAGAAAAAGTGACGGAGGGGCTCGACGGTCTGGGACCGCGGCTGGCTGAATATGCAGAGTTGGGCGCGCGGTTTGCCAAGTGGCGTGCGGTCTACACCATAACGGATCGCCTGCCCAGCCAGGCGTGTTACACCGCCAATGCCCACGCGCTGGCCCGCTATGCCGCGTTGTGTCAGGCGCATGACATCGTACCGATTGTCGAACCCGAAGTACTGATCGATGGTGACCACGATCTGGCCCGCAGCTTTGAGGTGACACAGCATGCACAGCACACCGTATTCGCAGCGCTGGCCGACCAGGATGTTGACTTAAGGGGGATCGTACTCAAACCCAGCATGGTGATCTCGGGCGCCGATGCGGCAGATCGTGCTGGCATCAAGGCGGTTGCCCAGGAGACCTTGCGCTGCCTGTTAAGTACCGTGCCAGCTGCGGTGCCCGGGATTGCGTTTCTTTCCGGTGGTCAGTCGGATGAAGAGGCCACCCAGCATTTGAATGCCATGAACGAGATCGGTGGCTCACTGCCGTGGGCGGTGACCTTTTCATATGGTCGTGCACTGCAGGCTGCAGCGATGAAGCAGTGGGCGGGACAGACCGACAATGTTGAAAGTGCACGGCA
>LUSG01000030.1 GCA_001629395.1 Gammaproteobacteria bacterium REDSEA-S15_B12
GCGCGTAACAGCATCATCATTGCAATTTTCGCGACGCTGGTTGCTTCTACACTGGGTACGCTGGCTGCCGTGGGTTTGAGTCGTACGCATATGCCGTTTCGTAAGCCTATCATGGCTCTTTTGATTTCCCCTTTGATCGTGCCAATTATTATCACTGCGGCAGGTATGTTTTTCTTTTATTCAAAGATTGGCTTAGCGTATTCTCACCTGGGCGTGGTTCTTGCCCATGCTGCCATCGGGACACCCTATGTGGTGATCACGGTTACGGCGACGCTAGTTGGCTTTGACGAGACGCTCATTCGGGCATCGGGCAGTCTGGGAGCCAAACCGCTACGCACCTTTTTCAAGGTCATCATGCCGTTGATTACCCCGGGCGTGGTGTCCGGCGCTTTGTTTGCGTTCATTACGTCATTTGACGAAGTGGTACTGATCTACTTTATTGCCGATGCCGCACAGAAGACTATTCCCATTCAGATGTGGTCGGGTCTTCGCCAGCAGATTAGCCCCAGCATATTGGCGGTCGCGACCATGCTAGTAGCATTCTCTATCGTTTTATTGATTGCAATCGAACTGCTGCGCCGTAGAAGTGAACGATTGCGAACGAGTTTACCAACCTAAATACCCTGAAATTTAGGAAAAACTCTAAATTTAGGACCACAATATATTGGAGTGGCAGTAATCTAAAGCTGTCGTATAATAGTCGTGTTGTGAAGGATTGTTTCTGCAGTGAGGGTATTCTGCGCAGGATTCAGTCAGTTAATTCATTTTACGTTTCCTTATGATTTGTAATTTCTGGAGGAGTCAATGAGCAAGTTGAAAACAACAGTAGTATTGACGTCAGCAGCTATCGGCCTCGGCCTGATGAGCGCAACGGCGTTTGCAGGCAAGATCACGTTTGTGTCTTGGGGCGGGTCGTATACTGCCAGTCAGGTGAAGGCGTGTATTGAACCTTACGAAGCTAAGACCGGTCAGCAGTTCAATGTTGTGGACTACAACGGTGGTTTGGCTGAAATTAGAACGCAGGTGGAAGCGGGTAACGTGCAGTGGGACATCGTCGACACCACACCGCAGGACGCACTGCGCGGTTGTGACGAAGGGCTTCTGGAAGAGCTTGACCACTCACAGTGGCTGCCGGCCCCCGATGGCACACCCGCCACCGAAGACTTTGTGGAAGGTGCACTTAGCGACTGCTATGTGGGTAACATATCTTGGGCCACCGTACCGGCTTATAACCGAAAGACCATCACCGCGACGAAAGGCGTCGACCGTATGCCAACTTCCATGAAGGATTTCTGGGATACCAAGAATTTCCCGGGCCGACGCGGCTTGCGGAAAGTACCGTCTACGATGTGCTTGGGACTAAGGAAGGTCAGGATCGTGCGTTTGCAAAGCTATCTGAACTCAAAGACCACATCGTCTGGTGGGAAGCTGGCGCTCAGCCGCCACAGCTCCTGGCTGATGGTGAAGTCGTAATGGTTACGGCTTATAACGGCAGACTGTTCAACGCCATGTATGTGGAGAACAAGCCTTTCGAGATCATGTGGGGTCCGCAGGTCTTTGATCTGGATACTTATGTGGTTGTGAAGGGCGCGCCTAACAAGGACGCCGCACTCGAGTTCCTGAAGTTCTGTACCAGCGCCGAGGCGTTGGCTGACACCACGAACTACATCTCCTATGGGCCATTGCGCAAGTCGTCTTCGCAGTTCGTTAATCCGGCTATCCTGCCGCATCTGCCGACTGCACCGGAGAACTTTAAAACAGCACTGACCTACAACTTCGACTTTTGGGCTGATAACATGGATGAGCTAAACGAGCGGTTCAACGCTTGGTTAGCCAAGTAGTCCAGACAATCAATGATTGTATAGAAAAGGCGGGCTTCGGCCCGCCTTTTTATTTTGAAAGGTTGTCCGGTTGAATCAGTTGACTGATCGGGTAGTCGTCGTCCGTTTGTGCAGAGAGTCAAGAGACCGACCAGCCCACACCTCTTTGGACACTAAAATCCGCTGCAGTATGAAACAAGGACTACGCCGACATGCAATCCGCCGAAAGTCGTTGCCGCCTTTTGGGTGGGGTTTGTCTGGAGGGGATTGGTAAAAACGGAAATGTCCACACCTAATATTCGTCCTGTGATAATCGACGATTTTGCAGCTATCGAATTGCTCAATCATAGCGTTGTGGACCTAACCAGCCCGATGGATGCTGAACGAATTCAGCAACTACACGCCATGAGCAGCTATCACAGGGTTATTGTCCAGGATAGCCAGGTTGTGGCGTTCCTGCTTGTGTTGGGTCCTGATTGTGGCTATGACAGCATGAATTATCAGTGGTTTGATCAGCGCTACGACGAGTTCTCCTATATCGACCGGATCGTTGTGAAAGACGGTTTTCGAGCCCAGGGCCTGGGCACAACCCTATACGAGGACCTATTTGCATGGGCCATTAACCAGAAGATCCGAAACATCGTCTGTGAATACAATGTCGAACCACTGAATGAAGCGTCGCGAAAGTTTCACAGTGCGCTGGGCTTCCAGGAAGTTTCGCTTGAGATGGTCGGTCAGGCGAAACGGGTTTCTATGCAACTAAGGGTGCTATCAGTTTGACCTGTTGTCGGAATTAATTTGAGCTTTTGGGTTATTCATTGCGCAGGAATGAGTCCGGGTCTTCGGGCAGGATTTGACCGCCATCAACCACAATGGCCTGCCCCGTAACAAACTTGGCCTGGTCTGAAGCGAGATACACCATGGCGTAGCCGATGTCGGCAGTATCACCGAGATCACCGGCTGGGATCACCTTAGCGACCTCTTTAGCGCCGTCCTCACCATAGAGTTCTTGGAGGCTTTCGGTCAGGATATTGCCTGGGCTGACGGCGTTGACGGTAATGCCGTCTTTGGCCAGTTCCAGTGACGCTGCCTT
>LUSG01000300.1 GCA_001629395.1 Gammaproteobacteria bacterium REDSEA-S15_B12
GATCTCGCTGGGAGATGTCTCAGACCCGAGTCCAGCACGCATCGAAGAAATTCGGAAAAATGTTGAAACACTGGGCATTACCTGTGTATTTTCTGAACCCCAGTTCAACCCGGAACTAGTCAGAACCGTCGCGGATGGGACCTCAGTTACGACTCGTGAGATTGACCCACTCGGAACTACGTTTACCCTAGGCCCTGATTTTTATCTAGATGTTTTGCGCAGTATTGCCCAGACCATGGCGAGCTGCTTGTGATAACTGGGATCAAGATTCGACATCTTCCCCGACAGTGGCTGATCAACCCCAAATCAGAACAGCAACTCCCTATGACCCACGAGTCGAAAGTTTGTAGAATGACATTCACTTAAACCGCCATACGGGTCGAACATGGCATTAACCACCGATCAGATTGGTTTTTACCAAGACAACGGTTACCTGCTACTCGAACAGGCCATTCCCAGCAGTGTGCTTACGAGCCTGCGTAAAACGGTGGATCGTTTCATAGATGGATCGCGTGCGGTCGAGACCAGTAACCACATTTATGATCTCGGTCAGTCGCACTCAGCAGATAGTCCCCGTGTCAGACGGCTCAAAGATCCTCACCTCCGGGATCCGCTATTCAAACAGATCGCAGAATGCAACACGATTGTTGATCCCGTGTGCGAGCTGCTGGGGGGTACGGTTCGGTTCGATCACTCGAAACTGAACTTCAAGCACCCCGGGGCGAATGCCGAGATCAAGTGGCACCAGGACTGGGCATTTTATCCCCACACCAACGACGACATCCTCGCTGTGGGTGTTCTCATCGAAGACTGCACACCCGAGTGCGGCCCGCTAATGGTGATCCCAGGCAGTCATAAAGGCCCGGTGTTCGATCATCATCACAATGGTATTTTTGCCGGTGGTGTCAATACTGATGCCATCGGCAACCTGGTGGACAAAGCTGTAGCGCTGATAGCACCGGCCGGCTCACTGACGATTCATCATGTCCGCACTCTACACGCCTCGGGCAACAGCAGCATAAACACCCTGCGGCCACTGCTGTTGTTCAGCTATACAGCAGTCGACGCCTTCCCCATTTTTTCAAGCTATGATCTGCAGGAATACGATTCGCGGATACTGCGTGGTGCGCCGGTGCATGAAGGCCGTATGGCGGCGTTACCGTTCCGGATCCATCTACCACAGGAACCCGGCACCGACTCGATCTATGACAATCAGGAGTCCATGCAATGCTAGGACTTGCAATCGCCTTTCTTAAGCACAGTGTTTTCTGCTCATTCAATGCCAGATACTTCAATCTGGATCGCATCAGCGGTAGCGCCCAAACCACTGGGATTAGCGATAAACCGCTTCCAGTTCTTTATGCCTTGGGCATCGAAGTCTTTCTCCGGCGAAGGTTCGAGTTCGAGTTTGCTGTGCGCCGTGTTGCCCCGAACCGCAGATGCTGAATCGATGCCACCGTTGTTGCACTGGACCACATTAGCACTGATGTACTGTATCGATAAACCTATACGCGGCCGGTCTGAGGTATTGGGATTTGAACCGTGGAGGACTTTTGAGTGATGAATTGAAGCCTCTCCGGGTTCAAGTTCGATATGCACGAGTTGATCTTGCTCATGTGGTTCGATAGTTACTTCCTGGCCTGAAAAAAGGATATTTTCAGTGCCTGGAACAATCTCATGATCACGATTACCTTGCAGGTGACTCCCTCTAAGCACGCTCATACAGCCATTGTCATAGTGCGCATCGGTCAGCGCTAGCCAGGCAGTAACAACCTGTTCTTCAGGCGAAAGACCCCAGTAAGTCCTATCCTGGTGCCAGCCAACGTAACCACCGGATTTAGGAGATTTTGCAAACACCGTTGCTGTCCAGCAGAGGATATCGGGCCCGATAACTGACTCCACTGCATCGAGGAGTGTCTCATTTCGAATGACATCTGCCATCGCGCAACTGACGAGATTGGATTTAGAAATTTGTGGGCTAGCCACCCAATGACCCATTCGAGATTGCAACACACCACAGTGATCTGCCAGTATTCCAGCTTTCTCTGCATCTAAAATCCTGAGGGGGAAAACCACACCTTCACGCTGATATTGCGCATACTGCGTGGGAGAGAGTACCGTCATATTTTCACCTTGTTTAAGTCACCCGATAAAGTCATCCAAACTGTTCCGGGCTAATTTTGGCTTACGGTGAATTCAAAACCCAAGCTGAGTAAATTGAATATAATGTGATGCGCTCTATACGGATTCAAAGAACCGAGGAGAACTTCTATTCCGGTCTTGCCAGTATCGTTGATTAACAACCGCCAACATTCGCCACGTGTAGATAAATCGACCAAAATCATCCATGAAACTGCAGCAGATTGAAACGTGGGCCACTGTACCACCGACCGGCATCGGCGGCACATTCTGGGTTATCGTCAGACTCACCACCGATAACGGCATCCAGGGTATCGGTGAATGTTACGGCATACCGGTATCCGGCGATATTGCCTGCCAAATGGTGGAAGATACATTCGAGCGCTATATTGCGGGGGAAAGCCCATTTAATGTGGAAACACTCTTTCGCCGCGTCTATTCGGCAGGTTTCACACAGCGGCCCGATGTTTCCATGATGGGTGTGTTCAGCGGCATGGAAATCGCTGTTTGGGATATTCTGGGTAAGGCGCTGAACCAACCCGTCTACAACCTCATCGGCGGACAGTTCCACGATCGCCTTCGAACCTATACCTATCTGTATCCCAAAAACTCGGGAGATCAAGGAAACCTCAAAAACAAGGGCGATGATGTTTATCACGACGGCGATGCAGCAGCAGAACGCGCACTCGACTATATCGAGATGGGCTTTACCGCGGTCAAACAAGACCCCACCGGGCCATACAGTTTTCAAGGCGGCAGAGAACTCTCGCTGCACGAACTCGCGCGTTCAGAATACAGCGTGAAGCGAATCCGAGAAGCAGTTGGTGACCGTGCTGACATCCTGTTCGGCACACATGGACAGATGACCACCTCATCGGCGATCCGATTGGCCAAGCGTTTAGAACCTTACGACCCATTATGGTTTGAAGAGCCTTGCCCTCCGGACCAGACCCAAGCCATCGGTAAAGTAGCCAGTGCCACCACCATCCCGGTCGCCGCCGGCGAGCGCCTGACAACTAAACAGGAGTTTCACGAATGTTTGAAAGCCGGTATTTCCATTCTGCAGCCGGATATCGGACGCAGTGGTGGCATCTGGGAGACCAAGAAGATTTTTGTCCTGAGTGAATTGTTTAACGCCCAGGTCGCACCACACATTTATTGTGGTCCAATCGCCCATGCCGCCGCCGCGCACGTGGCATTCAGCAGCCCCAGTTTCCTAATACTTGAAACGATTCAAACCGAATTCCACGATAAACTGCTGACCCGCTCACTGACCTGGGATCACGGCTATATGTTGGCGCCGACAGAACCGGGCCTGGGCATAGAACTGAATGTGGAAACGATCTTAAGCCATCCCTATAGCAGTGGCGGTCGACTGCATCTGGAAATGTGCAATACCCCGCTGGATTCAAACAACCAGAAAAAGATCACAGACCTCTAGTCACGATTCGCAGTGGTCGACCTCAAGCCCTCACAAAGTCTACCGAGCCTGGCTGTATACACCTCACGATTCATTCCATTCACCATCAAGCAACACCTTAATCATGGGAGATCAAGGCACAGCAAATCCTACAGGTGTCCTTGCGCTCTGGAACGACTGTAAGACGAGCAAAGAATCCTTGTATGAAAAGTGGTACCAGGGTGAGCATCTTCATGACCGTGTGAGTACCCCGGGTTTCAAGCTCGGCCGTCGTCATCAGTCCAACGACGCTACTCCAAAATATTTCACCTATTACGAAACTGAGTCAGCTGAAGTGCTGTTTTCAGAGGCCTACCTGTACCAGCTGGACAACCCATCGCCACTGACGCGTGAGGTGATGCAGGGTGTTTTTACCAACGTATCCCGTACGGTCTGCAGCTGCATACACCGGGTGGGCGAACCGCGAGGCAGCCACGTCATCACGGCCCGTTCAGGTAGACCAGCAAATAAAGATGACCTCAAGACTATCGCTGATCATCTAAATAACACCTCGGGATGCCTGCGCTGCGAAGTGTGGGTCCGATATTCACTCAACTCAAATCCTACGGACAACAACCCCAGGTACGAGGAACAAATACGCGGCCGCGATTCCCGTATCGAATGGTGTGTGGTCGCCCATGCTGTGAATGAGTCAACAGCTAAACTCATTGCCAGAAAGCTGGAGCAATCTACCTATCCGGACTCACAGCTTGGCATCTACCGGTTTATGTGTGAACTGCGGCACGAGGATTTGGGGACAAAAACTGGTTGAACTCCAGAATCCTATTCTTGAGTCTGCACGGAAGTCACAGCCCGAAACTCAAACAGAACCAGCATCGGCCAGCCAATATATTTTCCTGAACGCGGAAAATTCGCTGCCAGTTGTGCATCTGCCGAGTGCTCTGAAAAGTGTACGAGCTCGAGCGATGCCGAAACTGCTCCCATCACCAGATCAGAGAGTTGATGAGGCAGGCTACCGGGACGGATTTTCTCACCTGAATTTGGGTCCGTGAACTGCGCCTGCGAATCGCGGAGGAACATGGCTGGGTGCATCGCGGAGATAACAGCCCGAGCTGGATTGTCCAGCACGCGCGCAACCTCGGAAAAATAATGAGCAAGATCAGCAATGTGTTCCAGCACCAGTCCGCTGACCACCAGATCAAACTCACCTGCCGCAAACGGCAGGCGCTGGTGAAGATCGTGCGCAATCAACTCAATCGAATAATCCGTGGTTTTCTCATGCGCTTTTACTAGCATGGCCTCCGAAAAATCGATCCCGGTGACCCTGGCTCCCGCTTGTGCCAGCCATAGCGCATGACGCCCTGTGCCACATCCCATATCCAAAACCCGAAGTCCTTGGACGTTACCGCAGGCTTGCTGCACCAAAGGACCCTCCAATCCCTGAAGCGGGTTCTGATCATCATCGTAGACTTTCGCCCAACGGTCATAACCGTCTCTCACGTTAGAGAGTGTTTCCATCTCAAACCTCGAATGAGTAAAGCACCACTGCTGTCGCGATAACGACCACAGTCAGCGTCAACAACAGGCTATACACCATAGCTTTGCGACCCTCACTGCGCGCTTTCCACAACTCTTTGAGCAATATGAGAACAACGACACCCACCACAACAAAAAGAAACCCAATCGACCCAAAAAATTCTTTCACGTGGCTGTCTCCTCACGCACAGCGCTATCAAGTGGATACGTTAATCCGCCTTCAACTCGTATGTTCTATGCCCAACACAAACACCTCTCGAACGCAGACATCATATAATAAATAGCCGATAAGGTGTGGCAGACTCCTGGTCTCCACACCCGATACTCTTTCAGTGAAGCCGTACACTTACATGTCATTTAAAGGGAAAAGTGCGATTGTCTGCGGTGCCGGCGGGGGCACCGGTCTGAATATTGCAATCGACCTACTAGATCGACAAGTCAATGTCTCGATGGTGGATCTCAAACCACAACCGGATTCGTTGAACGAGCACATCGGTCGGGTGCAGTATTTTCAAGGCGATGTTACGGATGAGAAGTTCGTGAAGGACGTCACCCACCAGACTGTCTCCAAGTTCGGCCACCTGAACTATCTGGTCAATGCAACCGGTGTTCTGTGGTTTGGACAGGACAAATCTGTTGTCGATATTGACATCGACACCTGGGATCGGGTGATGGAGATCAACTTGAAGTCGTTCGCCCTGACCAGTCGTTACGCAATCCCAGCTATACGAAAATCGGGTGGTGGTGCCCTGGTCCATATCGCTTCCATTGATGCACTGCGCGGCGATGAACAACCTCAGGATGCCTATGGAGCCTCGAAGGCGGGGGTGATTCGCCTGTCTAAATCACTAGCCATTCAGTTCGCAAAAGACGGCATACGATCAAACACAATTCTGCCTGGTCCGGTTCTCTCGCCCATGCAGGCTCGCTGGGACGGAGACCCAATAGCATTCGATGCCATCGAGCGACATGTGCCCTTAGGGCGTGTTGGCCAGACCCAGGACATCGCTAACGCCTGTCTTTTCCTTCTTTCCGACGAAGCCTCGTTTATCACCGGTACAGAACTCGCCGTTGACGGTGGCTGCCTAGCTAAACCATAGCTATCACACACAATTACACTTAACTCACTAATGACAGCGACACACGAACGTATCACTCGGATAAAGAAAATAGCCCAGAATTACGTGGATAGTGGCGACTACAGTAGTATCGAGTGGTTGATCTATCACCGCGGTTCAATACTCGATTCTGACAAAGTCGGATATGCCTGCTTCGACAATAAGACATCTTTGCCAGATACACCCATCTACCGCATTTATTCGATGACAAAACCGATCGTATCTGCAATGGCTCTGATATTAATGGAACAGGGCCGACTACACCTTTACGATCCGATTGCAAAATTCATACCTGGGTTCAAGCAAACGGATATTCTGGATTCAAACGGAAACCAGACTCCCGCTAATAGTTCCATCACAGTGGATCATCTGCTTACCCATCGCTCAGGACTTTCCTATGGGTTCCTACCTGGTTGCCCGGTTGGAAAACTTTACCAAGAACACAATCTAGCGGAGGACGGCAACCGGTCACTCGCTGAATACATCGATATCTTATCCACACTGCCCATTGCTTTTGAACCTGGCAGTAGATGGCACTACAGTTGTTCGACCGATGTGCTTGCCCGCATCATTGAAATAGCCCTAGATGAATCATTGGACAAGATACTGCAGCACTATCTATTTGAACCGCTAGGTATGCACGAAACGGGATTTTTTGTTGCCGATGAGAATATGAGCCGACTCATGCCGATGTATGGCAAGTCTCTCGATCAGATTCTCGATGACCCGTTTTCGACACCTCCGCTTAAACAGCGAGACTGCGACTCAGCCTATCCCGCACTTAAGGATGCAATGACTACGCGCGGTGGTCACGGACTTTTTTCCACCGCCAAGGATTATCTCGAGTTCGCATTGATGACCCGCCATGGGAAGACTCAATCCGGTCGAACCCTCATTTCACGCAAGATGCTCGAGTTCGCCTGGCACAACCGCTTGCCAACCACTTTAATACCCATCGCCGTAGGACCCCTTCCAAGCCCTGGATACGGATGGAATCTTCTAGGTCGTGTCATGGTAAATCCGGGTGATGCCATACATTTAACTGGTGTCGGTGAGGGTGGTTGGGCCGGTGCAGCTGGAACGTACTACTGGGTTGATCGAACCGAGGATTTCGTTGGTATTG
>LUSG01000301.1:0-6628 GCA_001629395.1 Gammaproteobacteria bacterium REDSEA-S15_B12
GCTTGAGTTCGTGAAAAATCGATGCGATTGAGTTCACGGGTGACGTGAGAATCACCACTTCTGCCCGCTCCACCGCAACATCTAGATCCAGTGACCAACTGTCTATAACCCCGAGCGCCTGGGCCCGTTGAAGAGTGCGCTCTCTACGCCCAAATCCTGTGACGTGGCCCACGGCATTTTCGCTACGGAGTGCCTTAGCGACTGACCCACCGATCAAACCAACCCCGATAATGGTAAGGTGATGTATCAACTTGTTCTTCGATCGGGGTAATGACTAAACTGGTCGCGAGTATCTATGACGATAACGCAATAGCCATTGCCTCGATCATCTTTTCGTTCTCGTGAGGCAAGCCGACTGTTACTCTCAAGTGATTCGGCAGCCCATAGTTTGCAACAGGACGCACGATCACACCTTGTTTTAGCATCGATTCATACACCGGGTCCGCCGGTCGCGCTAGATTTACACAAACAAAATTACCCGCTGAAGGAAAATAGTCAAGGCCAAGTTCTGAAAAACCAGCATAGATTCTGTTTCTACCCTTGGTATTGAGACGCCGACTTTCAGCAAGAAACTCGGAATCATCCAGCGCGAGTCGTGCCGCTGCAAGTCCAAAACTATTGACGTTGAACGGTTGTCGCACTCGATTCAGCAAATCTGCTATAGCAGGTGATGACACGCTGTAGCCAACTCGCATTCCGGCCAGTCCGTAAATCTTCGAAAATGTCCTTGTCGAAACGAGAAATGGGTACTTGTTGAGCAGATCTATTGCATTTGGGAAATCTTGGCCTTCGCAGTATTCATAATAGGCCTCATCAATGACGACTATGGTGGTTGCCGGCACGAGGTCAAGAAATGAAAGCAGGGCTTTTGATTCTACCCAAGTACCGGTTGGATTATTGGGATTTGCGATGAAGACTACTCGGGTATTCTGATCGACTAGAGAGAGCATTGCATCCAAATCGTGTCCCCACGCCCTCGCGGGTGCTGTTTTTAGATCAGCACCAACTGCACGGGCGGCTAGGCTGTAAACTGCAAAAGCATGTTCGGACACTACGACTCCCTGGCCAGGGCAGACGAATGCACGCACCAGGAGTTCCAGAACATCGTTGGATCCATTGCCAAGGGTCAGTTGGTCTGTAGATACCCCAAGCAACTCTGAAAGCCTTGATTTTAGTGCGTATCCAGATCCATCGGGGTACCGACTGCTGTCTGACTGCTGCAGCGCGAGCGCTTTTGCAATGACATCACGGGAGGTTCTTGGGTTTTCGTTGGATGCAAGTTTGACGATGTCAGACAAGCCAAGGTCACGTTCCAGTTCTTCGACAGGTTTTCCAGGCTGATAGGGTTGAAGCGCCCGTACCCCTTTGACTGCCAGTTCCCCGGCATTGAAAGCCATATTGTTCAGATACTCCTTGGATAGGAACCCAGGACCTTAAACATGGCTGCATTGACTTTCATCTGTGACAATGCTTTTTCAACGTTAGAATCTTGTACGTGACCCTCTATATCAATGAAAAACATATATTCCCACAACCCGGTTCTGGAGGGTCGAGATTCTACACGTGTCATATTAATATTGTGCTCGGAAAGTGGCGCGAGCAGCGTGTGCAAAGCACCTGGGCGTTCCTGTGCACTCATCACTAAACTCGTTTTATCGCGACCTGACGGTTGCACCGCATGCCGACCAAGCGCTAAAAAGCGGGTGGTATTCCCGGGCTGGTCTTCTACGTCTGCATGAAGTATCTGCAACCCAAAAGCATCTGCAGCCTCACCTGCAGCTATCGCTACACAGGTCGGGTTCTCGAGCACCTGACGTACAGCATCTGAGTTACTCGCGCATGCCACCCTTTCGATAGACGGAAGGTTGACGTCCAGCCATTGCCGGCATTGCGATAGGGCTTGCTGATGGGCCAGCACCTTGGAAGGAGAAGTGTTTCCAGCAGACCCGATCAGGCAGTGCTTGATCCTTAGATCAACCTCACCGCAGATCTTGAGCGGCGTAGTCAACAACCTGTCCAGGGTGAGGTGGATTCCACCCTCTGCAGAATTCTCAACAGGGACCACACCAAAGTCACAATGGTCGGCTTCGACCAGGCGAAATACCTCTTCTATGCTTGATGTCAGTTTTATGTCTATTTCAAGACCGAACTGTTTTCGTGTCGCAAGTTCTGAGTAAGTACCCACCGGACCAAGTGTGGCAATTGAAGGTTTTGCCTCAGCAGCTCGACAAACAGAGATAATCTCCCGAAACAACCGTTCAACCGCTTCTGGGCCTAATGGCCCATTATTCGCGCGCTGAAGGCGTTGCAGGATCTGCGCTTCCCGCTCTGGTCGATAAACAACGTTAGCATCGCGGCCCGACTTTGTTCCCCCTACCTCCATGGCGGCACGGGCGCGTTCGTTTAACAGTGCCAACAAGCTCTGGTCGAGCCTATCGATCTCGCTCCGCAACTTTTCAATGGCTTTGCTGTCCGTCATCGGTCCATGATTTTGATGTTTAGTATCGGTCTATTGAGATCGTTCGTTTGTAACCGAACCTACTTAAGAAACGAATATAGGTTCCTCTTTACAGCTAGTTTTCAACGTCTGTTTTACTTCCTGTAGAGTCGACAACCAGACCTAAGCTAATCAGATGCTCGCTGTCTTCCAGCGTAATCAGCCGGACCCCCTGGGTATTACGCCCCAGTTCTGATATACCGTCAACATTGGTGCGAACCAATCGTCCTCCATCGGTTAATAACATCAGCTCATCTTCTGTAGAAGTCAAAACAGCGCCTACCAACGATCCGTTTCTGCTGCCGTTTTGGATTGCAATTACACCTTGCCCACCTCTACGTTTGCGTGGAAATGCATTGACCACAGTACGTTTTCCATATCCACGAGCGGTTGCTGTCAACACGGTTTTATTCAGTTCATTTTGGCCAACAACCAGCATTGAGATCAGACGTTGATCAGGATTTAGCGCTATCCCTTTTACCCCGCGAGCCGATCGACCCATAACCCTGACATCAGTCTCAGCAAAGCGTATTGCCTTTCCGGAACAACTGAACAAAAGCAAGTCAGAGTTTCCCTGTGTCATACCAGCACTCACAAGTTCATCTCCCTCCGACAACGTGATTGCACGCAGCCCCGACGGTCTGGGCCTTGAAAAAGATTCGAGACTGCACTTCTTTACAATGCCATCGGCCGTGGACATAAATACGAATTTGTCTTGTCTACCTTTACCCAACGGTAAGAAGGCAGTTATACGCTCTTGTGCGCCCAATGGCAGGAGATTAACAAGGGGCCGGCCTCGTGCTTGACGCCCAGCTTGGGGCAATTGATAGACACGCAGCCAATAGACTTTTCCATAGTTGGAAAAACAAAGTATGGTATCGTGAGAATTTGCAACAAACATCGACTTTACAAAATCGTCCTGCTTGGTTCGTGTTGCTACTCTGCCTTTGCCTCCCCTACGCTGAGCTTGATAATCAGACAATGGCTGCGCCTTTGCGTACCCCTCCCCTGATAATGTCACCACCATCTCTTCACGGACGATCAGGTCTTCTTCACTTAAATCAAGGTGAGTCGCCAAGATTTCAGTGCGCCGATTGTCACCATAATTATCCTTAATCTCTTTTAGTTCGCTCTCTACCACAGCCACCAAGCGATCGGGGTTCTCGAGAATATCCAGCAGATCGCGGATAACTAACAGGTTGTTTTGATATTCAGATTTTATTTTTTCTTTTTCTAATCCAGTTAAACGGTGCAGTCTGAGGTCTAAAATCGATTGCGCTTGTGCCTGTGGCAGGCGATAACCGTCTTCCCCCAATCCTTTCTCGGGGTCCATTCCATCAGGGCGAGAGATCGTCGAATCATCGAGACTTGTCAGTTCGCTAACAAGTGCCGCATCCCACAATGTTGACATAAGTTGATCCCGTGCAGCGGTGGGGTCAGGCGCCGCTTTTATCATCTGTATGACTTCATCAATGTTAGCCAGGGCTACCGCCAGCCCTTCGAGAGCATGGGTTCTGGCTCTCGTTTTCCTCAGGTTGAATATGGTGCGGCGGGTAACAACAATAGCTTTGGCAGGTTGTTACTGAGACCAACCAGGTTTATGCCGAAAACAGTCTGCAACTGCGTATGCTGATACAGATTGTTGAGCACAATAGCCGGCACCTCACCACGTTTGAGTTCAATGACCATTCGCATTCCAGACTTATCGGACTCATCCCTAAGACCACTGATGCCATTGACCTTGCCTTCTTTCACCAGTTCAGCAATCTTTTCAAGAAGCCTTGCCTTGTTTACTTGGTAGGGCAATTCTGTGACTACAAGACTTGAGTGCTGACTGTCTTTTTTCTCCTCAATTTCGACTCTGGCGCGTATATGGACCCTGCCCCGCCCAGACTCATAGGCCTGTCTGATACCACTATGTCCGTTGATAATCGCAGCTGTGGGGAAATCCGGTCCGGGCAATTTTTCCATTAGTTGCTCAATCGACGCGCCAGGTTCGCGAATAAGCAGCAAGCACGCTTCTATTGTTTCTGAGAGATTATGCGGTGGTATGTTGGTCGCCATACCCACCGCAATACCAGACGAACCGTTTACTAGAAGATTGGGGAAACGCGCCGGGAGTACGGTTGGTTGTGTCTCAGTTTCATCGTAGTTTGGATAAAAGTCGACGGTTTCTTTGTCGAGATCATCAAGCAACTCGTGCGCAACACGAGATAGGCGTATCTCTGTGTAGCGCATGGCGGCGGGAGAGTCCCCATCTACCGAACCAAAATTCCCCTGCCCATCTACAAGGGGATAGCGCAGCGAGAATGGTTGGGCCATCCGAACAATCGTATCGTAAACCGCGGTATCTCCATGCGGGTGATACCTGCCAATGACATCACCGACGATACGTGCTGATTTTTTATAGGCTTTATTCCAGTCGTTACCCAGTTCCGACATGGCGTACAAGACCCGCCGGTGAACAGGCTTGAGGCCATCACGAACATCCGGTAGCGCGCGGCCTACGATGACACTCATAGCATAGTCTAAATACGACTGACGCATCTCCTGTTCGAGATTGGAAGCTATGGTTTCTTTGGCAATATCATCCATCTGCACTAGCCAGCTTGACGCTCCTATGACGATACAAAGAGTGCCCACTAGGGGCCGAAAAACGGTTGAATCTACGGGACAATTCGAGCCCCAGTCGGGACCAAAATCAGGGGTTTATTTTACCACAAATCAAGCCGCAATCGTGGCTTACGCAGGGGACTTAACCCAATAAGATACGACTCAGTCTATGGCTATTTAGCGGTCAGTAATAAGACAAATAAAGCATGGGGCATTCTCAAAAGAGCGCGCTAATTGCGCTCTCGCACAACGTGCTGAGTCCTCCGATCCATGGCATCAGTGCTACCACTGCAAGGCCATTAATCGTAAGTAAAATTCGAGCATCAGGTTTCGGACTGAATTGCAACCCTGGCTGTGTTGTCGTTGGGTCATCAAAATACATCACCTTAACGACCCGAAGATAGTAAAACGCGCCGACTACAGATAAGACAACGGCCGCGACCGCGACCCAGGTCATACCTGCATTCACTACCGCCTGTAATACTGATAGCTTGGCATAAAACCCGATTGTGGGTGGTATCCCCGCAAGGGAGAACATCAGCAAAAGCATAATGAACGCCGCCCACGGATGCGATTGATTCAGGCCCGAATAGTCTTCGATTAGATCGGCTTCCACACCCTCACGCGACAAAACCAGTATCACCCCAAAAGCACCCGAGGTAACTACCGCATAAATCAATATATAGGCCATAGCAGACCCATAACCGGGCACCTCCCCAGCTAAAATTCCCAGCAGAAAGAATCCCACATGAGCTATTGCGGAATAGGCCAGCATGCGTTTGATATTCCTTTGTGCGATAGCAATGATGTTGCCTAGGGCTAAAGAGGCTATAGAGACCACGACCAGCATCCCCTGCCATTCGGTAGCGAGTGATTCAAGACCATCTGCCAGAAGTCTGAGGATGATCGCGAAGCCCGCAAGCTTTGGCGCTGTGGCGAGGTAGACCGTGCTTGACGTTGGAGATCCCTCGTAAACATCGGGCACCCACATATGAAATGGTACCGCGCCCATCTTGAACAAAAGTCCAACCAGAACCAGTATCAACGCCATAGTTCTTGGCAGCGTGCTTCCCTCATAACGCGCTATCGATACCGACAGCTCGTGTATATACAGCGTCCCGGTGAGCCCGTATAGCAACGACATGCCATACAGCAATATCCCCGAGGCCAGCGCGCCCAATACAAAATATTTCATGGCGGCTTCTGACGCCGCCGTCGAGTCGATACGCAAGGCCACCATCGTATACAAACACAGCGCAAGCAATTCCAGGCCCACATAGAGGGACAACAGGTGATTTGAAGCCGTCATCACCATCATTCCGACAACTCCAAACAACGCTAGCGCGAAAAACTCCCCTTTCCACAGCCCTCTACAATCCGCATAACTCCGACTGTAGACCAGGACAAATCCTGTGGAGATACAAATGCCCGCCTTCAAAATAGCCGACAGACTGTCCATTAACACCAGGCCATTGAGTCCATGTACTGGTGTTGGCTCAGAATAAATCAGACTCAAGG
>LUSG01000301.1:6666-14263 GCA_001629395.1 Gammaproteobacteria bacterium REDSEA-S15_B12
CGCCATAAGAGCCACCAACGACAAGCCATATCCAAACTTCTGCTTTTTTGTTGCGGGCAAATAGAGGTCCAAGACAAGAATAAAGCAGGCCATGAGAGCTATTACGATCTCAGGCAGAACTATCAGGATGTCTTGCTTAGTCATGGCGCTAGAGCTTTGAGACCGCAGCGTGTTCGAGCAAATTTTCGACGGTCGAATGCATGACTTCAAGAAGTGGCATTGGATAAACGCCCAGCCCGAGCACGCAAACCGCCAATACACCTAGCACGAGCTTCTCTCGCCCATTGACATCGACCAGTGCTTTAACTTTTTCGTTGGTGATCTCACCATAGACCACCCTCTTGATCATCCAAAGCGTATAGGCCGCACCAAGAACAAGCGTAAGGCCTGCAACGGCTGCATACCAGCCGTTGACCCTGAAGCTGCCCAAGATAACGAGAAATTCACCCACAAACCCGGAAGTACCTGGCAACCCGGCATTTGACATCGCGAAGAAAACCAGGAACATGGAAAACACTGGCATGGTATTCGCCACACCACCATAGCTATCGATTTCCCTGGAATGCATTCGGTCATAGAGAACACCGACACACAAAAATAAGGCTCCAGAAATAAAACCGTGTGAGATCATCTGCACAATGGCGCCTTCCATCCCCTGTGAATCAAATATAAAGAAGCCTAGTGTCACGAAGCCCATGTGTGATATCGACGAATACGCGATTAGTTTCTTCATGTCTCGCTGCACCAGAGCCACTAGCGCAATGTAGACCACCGCGATCAATGACAATCCTATAACCCATATCGCGAGCTCAGAAGAAGCATCCGGTGTAATCGGAATACTGAATCGGAGAAATCCGTAAGCGCCCATTTTTAAGGTAATGGCTGCCAAAATTACAGACCCGCCCGTAGGGGCTTCCACGTGAGCATCAGGTAGCCATGTATGTACCGGAAACATGGGCACCTTTACGGCAAAAGCTGCGAAGAATGCTAGAAAAATCAACACCTGTGTCGCATAGGTCAGTGGTGTTACATGAAACGATGCGATGTTAAAGGTGTGATCTGATGCGAAATACAAATAGACAATCGCCACAAGCATCAGTAGAGATCCAACCAGCGTATACAGAAAAAACTTTATAGCCGCATAAACCCGGTTTGAACCGCCCCAAACCCCGATAATCAGGAACATCGGTATCAGCATGGCCTCCCAAAACAGGTAGAAAAGAATGGCATCCATCGAACTAAAAACGCCGATCATCAGCCCTTCCATAATCAGGAAGGACGCCATGTATTGAGCAACTCTTTTAGTAATAACCTCCCACCCGGCTATGACTACAATGATCGTTAGCAGGGTTGTCAGAATAATCAGGGGCATAGAGATACCATCAACACCAAGAAAGTACTGGATATGTAGGGTCTCGATCCACTTATAACGTTCTACAAACTGCATACTCGCCGTATTGATGTCGAAATCAGCATATATCGACAACGACAACAAGAACGTACCCACAGAAAACCCAAGCGCTATTTTTCTGGCTAACTGAGCATTACGATCACCACCAGTCGACAAAATCAATATTCCACCCAATACCGGCAACCAGATCAAAATGCTGAGAATATTGGGGGTCATACTGTCTCTTACGCTTTACATCGCCTCATAACCATAGGCCCCAGGATAAAAATACGACCACGCCAATGATCATGACGAATGCGTAGTGATAAACATACCCGGTCTGGAGTCGCTTCAAAATACGTGAAAACCACCCAACCATGTTTGCTGTACCGTTTACCGCTAACCCGTCTATCAGCGCGACATCTGCCTGTTGCCAGAGCCACTCTCCCACGCGGGTGCCACCGGACGCGAATAGCCATTGATAAAACTCATCAAAACCATATTTCCTATGCAGCGTTCTGTAGACGAGCCACAGCCTCTGAGAAACTTTGCCTGGTATTGAGGGTGCTTTAATGTAGAAGATCCATGCCAGGACAATACCGCCCAAAGCCAACCAGAGTGGCGCTGCAAAAAAGCCATGAGCCATCATCCCCACCGCCGTCAGATGATCACCTTCTCCTGCCGAGGAGCGCTGAGCTACATCGTCCCCCAAAAAGTGTCCTCCCAGCACACTTTCAACCAGGAAACCACCGGACAATAACGAAGGTACGGCCAACAGGACCAGCGGCACGGTAACCACCCACGGACTTTCTTTTATGTGTGAGCGCGCCTGTTTGTCCATACGCGACTCCCCGTGAAACACCATGAATATCAGGCGGAATGAATAGAACGCTGTCACGACAACACCCCCGAGGACGGCAGCATAGGCCAACCCAGCACCGGGTATGTTGGAGTGATGCACTGCCTCGATGATCGCGTCTTTTGAGAAAAACCCGGAAAACGGAGGTATCCCTACCAGCGCAAGACTACCGATGACTGACGTGATGTAGGTAATGGGCATGTAGCGGCGAAGCCCACCCATTCGCCGCATATCCTGCTCATGGTGCAATGCTATGATGACGGAACCTGCAGCGAGGAAAAGAAGCGCCTTAAAAAACGCATGGGTTGCTAGGTGAAAGATCGCGACCGAGTAGGCTGATGCGCCAAGTGCAACTGTCATGTAGCCCAGCTGTGACAACGTTGAATAGGCTACTACCCGCTTAATATCGTTCTGCACGAGTCCAACCAGAGCCATAAAAAACGCGGTCAATCCACCGATAATCAAGATCACCGATAACGCTGTCGTCGAAAGCTCGAACAGTGGAGACATTCTTGCAACCAGAAAAATCCCGGCAGTCACCATCGTTGCCGCGTGAATCAGGGCCGAAATCGGTGTTGGGCCTTCCATAGAATCTGGCAACCAAACATGTAACGGCACCTGTGCAGATTTGCCCATCGCCCCAACAAAAAGCAAGATACATATCACCGTAATCCAACTCCATTCATAACCGAGTACCCCGGTTACCACTGCAGTTTGCTTCTCGGACGCAGCAGAAAATACAGCGCTATAGTCCAGTGTGCCGAACAAGTACATTACTGCCGCTATGCCGAGAATAAATCCCAAATCACCCACCCGGTTAACCAGGAACGCTTTGAGATTCGCTGCAACCGCAGATTCTCGTTTAAACCAGAACCCAATGAGCAGATAAGACACCAGACCTACCGTTTCCCAGCCAAAAAAGAGTTGTAGAAAATTGTTGGCCATAACCAACATCAGCATGGCAAACGTAAACAATGCGATGTAGCAGAAAAATCGGGTATACCCCGGGTCACCCTGCATGTAGCCTATGGTATAGATATGCACCATCAGCGAGACGAAGGTAACAACGGCCATCATGACGGCTGACAGATGATCGATCAGGAACCCAACTTCAAACGATACGCCCCCGCTTGTTCCCCAAGTGTATATAGAGCCGTTAAACGAGTGTCCGTCCAACACATCGAACAGAACGACAACTGAGAGTACAAACGAAAGAGCAACCCCTGTTATTGTGATACGGTGTGTTGCAGTGTTCCCAATTCTATTCCCCCAAAACCCGGCAATAATGGCAGCCGCGAGACAGGCTAACGGGATTAACAAATAGATCATCTTCATGAGTCAGTCGTCATCCACGCAGTTGATCCAGATCCTGAACATTTATTGACCGGCGGTTACGAAATAAAACGATTAATATCGCCAGTCCAATCGCTGCTTCGGCTGCAGCTACCGTCAGAATGAAGAACACAAATACCTGCCCGGCCAAGTCATCTAGGTAATAGGAAAACGCAACAAAATTCATGTTTACAGCCAGCAGGAGCAACTCTATGGCCATAAGTATGATTACAAGATTTTTACGATTCAGAAAAATTCCAACGACACTGAGGGCAAAAAGAATCGCGCCAAGAACAAGGTAATGGGACAGCGAGATCATTCGTTGATCTCGGGGCGTTTTTCTGTAGGCATATTGACTATACGAAGGCGCTCCGACTTACTGACTTTGACTTGCTCTGAAGGAGACTGGTAGCGGGTATCTGGACGCCGCCGCATCGTCAACACTATGGCAGCGATAATTGCTACGAGCAGAATGAGACCGGCAACTTCGAATGCAAAAACATAGTCGGTATATAGGACCAATCCTAGCTCTTTGGTGTTACTGTAATCGGCACCATGCCCAACTGGGCGTGGTAACGATTGTGAGTCGAAGCGACCTGACATCATTACCACCGCGAACTCAACAACCATAATGCCAGCAACCAGGGCGCCAACTGGCATATTTCGTGCAAACCCTTCCCGCATTCTTTCGATATCGATGTCAAGCATCATGACCACGAACAGAAACAGCACCATAACGGCACCGACGTAAACTAACACTAAGGCAATGGATAAAAACTCGGCTTCCAGGGTCATCCAGATACAGGCCGCGCTGAAAAATGACAAAACAAGAAACAACGCGGCCTTTACCGGGTTTTTAATCGTCACCACCATTGCCGCAGACACGACCAACACGGTCGCGAACAAGTAGAACAGTATAGAAAGCAAGGGCATTAAGTAGACCAGTTCTTTCGCTTTCTATCTGTATGCTGAATCTTGCTGACGCGCGGACGCAATCTCTACTTCGTAACGGTCGCCAAGATTG
This sequence comes from Gammaproteobacteria bacterium REDSEA-S15_B12, assembly GCA_001629395.1. GTDB lineage: Bacteria > Pseudomonadota > Gammaproteobacteria > Arenicellales > UBA868 > REDSEA-S09-B13. The sequence continues at coordinate 11,272 of LUSG01000301.1, forward strand.
AGAAGGTCAATTTTCGTGACTACACCGGACTCGCCCGATTCAAAATGGTATTCATCGATGTCCGTCAGGACAATCGAGTCTACAGGACAAGCCTCCTCACAGAATCCACAGTAAATACATTTAAAAAGGTCGATGTCGTAACGCGTTGTCCTGCGCGTTCCGTCCTCTCTTTCTTCCGAATCAATCGTGATGGCAAGTGCCGGACAAACTGCCTCACAGAGTTTGCAACCGATACAACGCTCCTCTCCGTTGGGGTAGCGACGAAGCGCGTGCAATCCTCGAAAGCGGGGTGACTTAGGTGTTTTCTCCTCGGGATATTGAATCGTAAATTTTTTCTTGAAAAAATATTGGCCAGTGACACCCAGGCCTCTGACCAGTTCAGTTAGCCCCCACGTATCCAAAAATCGCTTACCTAAAAACATTTGCTCTACCTATGAAAAAATGACACCAAACGGCGTAAAAAACTTGAACACCCCTATAACCGCTATCCAGATAAGTGTCACTGGAATAAACACTTTCCAACCTAGGCGCATGATTTGGTCATATCGATATCTGGGAAAGGTCGCTCTAAACCACAAAAACAAAAATGCGACTAGAGAAAGTTTCGCTAAAAACCAAAACAAGCCTGGCAGCCAGGTAAACGGTGGGAAATCAAACAGTGGATTCCAGCCGCCCAGAAATAGAATTACCGTTAATGCCGAGATCATCAGCATATTTGCGTATTCCGCAAGGAAAAAAGCAGCAAAACCCATTCCTGAGTAGTCCACATGAAACCCTGCCACAATCTCGGATTCGCCTTCTGAAACGTCGAACGGCGCTCTGTTGGTCTCGGCAACACCTGAGATCAGATACACCAGGAAAAGTGGAAAAAGTGGTAGGAAGAACCACTGATGTAGACCGCCAGACTGTGCCTGAATAATTGTGTTGAGGTTTAAACTGCCAGCCACCATGAGCACACCAACCAATGCGAAACCCATTGCAATTTCGTAAGCAACAATCTGCGCTGCCGAGCGCATTGCGCCCAAGAATGCATATTTTGAATTCGACGCCCAGCCAGCGATGATGACGCCATAAACACTCATTGACGTGAGCGCTAATACATAAAGCAACCCAGCATCGATATCAGCCAGTACCAGCGTGCCCGAAAAAGGGATTACCGCCCACGCGGCAAATGCGGGGGTCACGGCAAGCACCGGGGCGATAAGAAAGAGGTATTTGTCGGACTTGCTGGGTATGATCATTTCTTTAAACATCAACTTCAGAACATCCGCTATCGGTTGCAATAAACCTCTGGGACCTACCCGATTCGGTCCGACGCGGACGTGCATATAAGCAATGACTTTTCTTTCTGCGAGCGTGTAGTACGCAACTGCAATAATGAGAGGTCCAACGATAAAACCGATCTTAATGCCGAGCTGTAAGATCAACGGTAAAGAATCCCAAATTGTCCCAATCCAGCTCATCTATCACTCCATCACTTGAACCACAACCACGGGGGAAGAACCGAGAACCGATGTTTCAGAAAGCCCTGTCGGCACGTATACAACGCCACGAGGCACGCGATCATCAGTTTGGGCCCGAAGCATCACTCTGCCGGCCCTTGAGTCCACGGCTAACCGACCTCCTGGCTTAAAACCCAACTCCTCCAATTCTTCTGCACAAGCGAGTAATGGCACTGTATGCGCGTCCTGGGTCGATTGCAGCGCTGTGGCACGACGAACTGTGGGGTCTACGCGATAAACTGGTACATCGATAATTCGATCCAGTTGTTTGCCGTGCTTTAGTTCAGTCGATTGAGCGACAACATGATTAACTACTTGTAGATCTGAGTTATAACGAACACTTATTGGGTCTGATAGGTCGTAGACTTCTTCAAGCTCAGTGGTAATGTCCTTGGAGGTGACGTGGTCAAAACCGTCCAGTTTTAGAAAATTTCCTAGCACCCGTAGAATCTTCCATCCAGGTCTGGACTGCCCCATCGGCTTAACAGCGGCACTTGCGAACTGGTAAACGCCGTCAACATTGATATATCCGGCATCAATTTCCGTAAAAGCCGCAAGCGGAAACACGACATCCGCCTGCATGGGCACCGCAGAACGAAACGTCGAAAAGCTTACAACGAACTCTGCTTCGTTCAGTGCAGTATCCAACGCCACTGGATCAGCATAATCGCTACTCACCTCAACACCGTACAAAACATAGGCTTTAAGGCACTCATCGATCATATTTTTGCAATTTAACCCCGGCGAAACATTCGGACGTCCGCCGGGTAGACGGTGTGGCACACACCCAGCTACCCATCCCGCTACACCATTAGCATCGGGTAACAAGGCAATCTTAATTCCGCAGTTCTCTCCCAGCCAAGATGCAATCTGTCGAAGCAAACTGGCATCCGGATGATTCATTGCAATTTGCCCCAAAACAATGAGGGCATCCGCATCGTCACCAGTTAAGCAATCCGCGATAGCATCAACATCTGTTCCAAATTCTTTTAGTCCTGCGTGCTCAACAAGATGTCCAGGCAGTAAATCTGCCTTCCCTCGCGCTATTGCGATTTTTCGCGCGATACTCGCGAAAACAATTGCCATCTCTGACGGCTTTGCGATCACTTCTTGAGCCGCCTTAAAGTTATGATTGAACGACATTGGATTAAGAACGGTGATCTCACCGCCCTGCTGCGCAAAACGACGCAGTCTCAGCGATATCAACGGCAGTTCTTTCCGGATATTCGAACCTACAATCAGCACGCCGTCGAGTTCTTGAATTTTAGATATGGGCGTTTCGGTGCCTGGGCACACTGGCGCTGCCAAATCATCCCGGAAATCCTGTTGCCGCAATCGATGATCAACGTTGGATGACCCCAGCGCACGCAATATTTTCTGCAAAAGAAAAAACTCTTCTAACGAAGATGTTGGAGACACAATTGCGCCAATTTGCTCTCCGGACCAGTTCTCTTTGATTTGTGTTAATTCCGATGAAACCAGCTCTAATG
>LUSG01000302.1 GCA_001629395.1 Gammaproteobacteria bacterium REDSEA-S15_B12
CGTCTGCATTCGCGTTTTTCAACACCACCGCCGCGCCCAAAACTACTGGTGACACTGATAACGCGATAATCGTGGATGCCCATCCAGCACAGTACCCGCCCGAATAAATACTGCCCAGAATATCCGTTAGATGGCGGTGACTGATTCACATCCACTCTCAATAGATCAGTTTATCCCAGCGCATTATTTTCATCATTCCACAAAATTGTAAACCTCAATTCGTCACTCCCAACAGCCCACTAAACCTGTAAACCTTTTTGCAGAAACAGGCAGATGAAGGTGTAGGTGTGTTTCATTCCCAACATCCCACGAAAGCCTCATTTTCGCGATAACTTGGGATACTGTCTCCCCCTAAACGATCCGTATTTTGGTGGCGGACTTCTTCAAGATTTTCGAATTCAAACTAATCGAATTGTTCAAGTGTCACAACTTTGCCGCCTTTCGTTCTCGATCCAATCAAAGAAAAAATCACGTACATCCTTCTCAAAACATATTGTGGCATTAACAAAGCCCGATCGGACAGCGACCTTAAGGTATTTACCCAATCGTATATTGTGACTCACTACCTGATCGACGCCTTGGCGATCACTTGTGTCATGTTTCATAATGGCCTCGCTGGTTGGCTTCATAGTGTTGTTTCACAGATTCTGATGGTAAAGCATGTGCTGATTTACACAGATTGCACTTACTTCATGGTCGAGTCCGCCATAGCGTAGTGTACGCTCAAGACTGTCAATGTAATCCTTCTCATTAGCAGGACCAAAGGTCAGTTCATTCATCGTTAGAAATACTATCCAGTTGCAACTGGCTTTTCAGCCCACCATCTTGTTGATGATGGTCAACGATTTTTTCCTTGTGTTTATTTGCTTGCCGATCAAGTTTGTCGACAACACGGTCAATGACAGCGTACATGTCGTCGCCCTTCGACGTGGCGTGCCAATCTGCACCTTTTGTATGTAGAGTGCCTTCTGCCCAATAACGGTTTTTCTCCACATGTAACACGACGTCGCCGCGGATCAACGACAGGCCGCTGTGTCGATCTATGCGTTCAAGTTTTTGGGTCACGTATTTTCTTAGTGGCGGAGTCACCTTAAAGTGCTGACCGCTTATCGATACCTGCATAGGGACTCACTCTATGATCATTCGATAGGTCCAAGGTACTGTATAAACACCCCAAGGACAATATCCAACCAACAAGCTTGTGATACATGGGCGGAATTGTCGAAAAATTGCCATCAAATTACTCCTTTACCGCCCACACTTCATGCTCGGTATCACCTACAGTGGGTTGGCCTGTACGGGGCTTATTTCATTACCCCTTCCTTCCTTTAGTGATTGCACTACCTGCCTCGTACAGGCACACAACATGCTGCTTGACACCCATCACATCGGTCCATGCGTGTGATGGGGGTTTTCCTGGGACAAAAAAATCCCCCAACGGAGGGCGCTGAGGGGTAATTCGATGAAAGTAATGCAATATGTCAGACTATAACCTAGGTCCCCATACCCTGTTCATCCACCGACCGAATCATTACCTTCGTCGCCATCATTCCATAGTTTTTTTGGCGGCTTGATTTTCTTCTTTTCAGTCTCTTTACAACAACCTTCCTCTTCATTGACGCGAGGCCGAACAGCATATCTACCCGGATATTCGATTCTTTTTTTAATTTCGGTAACCACCCGCCCTGAATCTCGATGTCGGGATAAATGATCATTTGCCATGATTCAGTGACACATGAGAACAGGGAGTGTTGAATTCTGCATGATTTCCCGAGTCGCCCCTCCAAACACCAGTTGTCGGAACCTTGAATGCGTAAATGCACTTTTGATCAACAGATCCGCATTTGTTCGCTCGGCAAAATTGAGGATTGCTTGGCCGATGCTGCTGCCGTTTCGATCGATGGTCTGTTCATGCGCGGCAATACCCCGAACCCTTAAATGGTCAGAAATATCGGCACCGCTGGGACCTGACACCATCCCATCGGTTACGCTCAGCACAGTGACTTGCTCTGCCGCCTCCAGCAGGGGTGCGCTTGCGCTGATGCTTCGGCCCGCTTCTGTACTGCCATTCCAGGCTATGACAATGTTTTGCCCCAAAGTTGAAGGAATAGCATCATCGACCAGCAATAACGGTCTGCCGCCTTCGAAAAGCACCGCTTCAGCAGTGGCCTGCCAGAATGATCCCTTGTCATCTAAATTCCTGCGGACAATGGCAAGATCGAACAGCCGGGCGTGTTCTCCGATTATTTTTTCTGAGTATTGATCGCTCTTAACCCAATGACCCCGCACACCATTGCTTGTATCACCCAGCGTACCGACTGGAATACCTTGATCGTCAAGAAGATTGAACCAGCATTGACGCGCCTCACTTGCCAGTTGTTCTGCTGCGCCATCATCCTCGATGGCAACAGTGCCATGCGCCACAATGCCGACACCGACCACGGTTTGCATCAGGTGGGGTACGAAAAATCCTTCGATATAGCTGTTGTAACTGCGGGAAACTAAATGCGCTGCGCCGACCTCTGCAGCGGTGGGAAGTTGATGGTACAGAGGTAGAAGAATCGTCCTATACATGGAATCCTTTGACAGGCTTGTTGTTTGTATAGACAACGTCGAGGCCATTGACCATATCACCTGTCAGATAAGCAGCTGGACCGTCCAGTGATCTCTTTACGTTTAAGGATCGATGATTCTTACTATCCGTGACCGGTTTATAGGCCGTGATCGGTCCCGCAATCATCTCTGGATGCTCAAATACCATTTCGTCCGTTAACGGTACAAACACTATCTTCGACATATCTTGCTCGACAAAGCTTTTAACCAGCGAAAACTATAGTAAATTGAGCAGGTTTTTGAGTGGTAGAGTGCTGGTGATCGCGTGGTAAACGGCAGTTTATTGTGTTTTAAAGCCCAGTTTTAAGGGTGCTGGGGATAGGCGGTGGCACAGGATTCGGCTTCGTAGTTTTAGTAGTAATACTGGTCATAATATGGGCTGTTGAGCCTTATTTTTCCGGTCCAGTATGGTCCTAAGATGGGTACAGCTGAGCATTACCTTAGTGGGTTACCTGTATTAAAATTGACCTGAATCGGGTAGGGTGGTATTTGGAGTCTCTTTCATACTCCTTCCTGTGATGGTTTTTTGGTTCGCCACATCCACTCGTTTCATTTCCTACTGTCGCTATTGTTGGCAACTTTGCCACTGCGCTATGCAAGGAAGGTCATATAGTGAGTGACTCCATCACGTATCGTTGAACAAGACAGTAATATTTGATATCAATTTGAGGGCTAACGACCTCGAATGGAAAAAACGATTCAGACAAAGCCAGTGGGTAGGATTGGCTCGGTCCAGGTGCCAATAGCGGGACCGACGTCGGGCGGGGTGACGTGTCGGCGCGGCGTTTATTTGTGGTGATTGAATGACCTATCAAAGTTCGAGACAGAAAAAGTCGTGGAAAATTGGTTTTTCTCAACTTGAAAAATGCATTCACAGCAGATTCTGCTATCTTTAATTTTGAAAACTAGATCGCTTCGACGATAGTGACGAAATGAGAGGGCTACACTGGTTTAGAAACGATCTACGGCTGCAAGATAATCGAGCACTTGGTGATCTATTTCAGGCTGTAGACGAGTGGTGTGGGCTGTTCGTCCTGGAGCCTAGACTGGTGAACAAACCGTCAGTTTCGCGAAAGAGACTCAGCTTCCTGTTTGGATGTCTGGATGATCTCGCTAGTGATATAGCGGAGGTTGGAAGCAGACTAGTCATTGTGGAAGGTCCTGCCGAGACACAGATACCCCAAGTTATGCACGAAATGTTCGTATCCGTACTTTCCTTTAATGAAGGCACAACACCATTTGCAAGGTCCAGAGACCAGTCAGTAATCCGTTCTGTGGAAAAAGCAGGGCATCAAGTGCTCAAAAGACGAGATCATGTAATTTTCTCCGCGACCGATATCAGATCATCAAAAGGGTCTGCTTACTCTGTGTATACGCCTTATCGGAACGCCTGGTGGAAAAAGTACTCCCAAAGCGACCATGGTGATTTCACAGCATCAAAACGACCGCGCTCAATAGCTGACTTTGGAACCGTTTCCACGCCAAGATTATTTATTAAGCTGAAAAAGAATTTAGAGAAACCTACATTTAAGGGCGGATACAGGGCTGCGAATAATCGTCTCAATCAGTTTCTCAATAAGCCTGTTGCTCACTATCACCAGAATCGAGATCGACCAGACCTTGACGGCACGTCACGCTTATCAATGCATTTGCGTTTTGGCACACTCTCTGTCCGTGAATGTTTTAAACAAGCTCTGGAAGCCTCTCATTCAGATCCATCTTATAAGTCCGGCGTACAGCGCTGGCTAGACGAACTCGTCTGGCGCGAGTTCTATAATGCAATTCTTGAAGAAAACCCTCGCGTTCTTCACGGTAATTACCGCCAGGAATATGATTATCTTAACTGGCGAAACAATCCGAAGGATTTTTCCGCATGGTGTACGGGGCGCACAGGTTTTCCAATTGTTGACGCAGGAATCCGACAACTTCTTAGCACCGGCTGGATGCATAACCGAGCCAGAATGATCGTCGCGAGCTTCCTTACAAAAGATTTGCTGATTGACTGGAAACTCGGTGAGCGATTTTTCTTCGAACATCTTGTTGATGGCGACCCGGCCAGTAATAATGGGGGTTGGCAATGGGCTGCCTCGACTGGAACAGATGCTCAACCATACTTTCGGATCTTTAATCCTTGGAAACAGTCCGAACGTTGGGATCCAGAAGGTGACTATATTCGTCACTGGGTTGCCGAACTTAGAGATGTACCTGCGTCACAGCTTCATTCTCCCACATCTGCAGCGCAACTGGCGTCAGACTATCCGACTCCTATAGTTGATCACGCGAGCCAACGTCGCGTAGCACTCATGGAGTATCGTAAAGCCCGGGAACAGAACTTGGATGCACAACAAGGTGTCTGAATCATCGCCAACAGTTTCGCTTCGAATCGGAGTATCGTCGTGTCTGCTCGGGCAGAAAGTGCGATACGACCGTGGACATAAGCGAGACCGCTTTCTGACAGATGAGCTTGGCCCATTTGTGGACTGGGTTCCGGTTTGTCCTGAAGTGGAGTCCGGACTTGGCCTACCACGGCCTACCATGCATCTCACCAAAAATGCTGATTCCGTGGTGCTGATAGAAACAAAATCAGGCCTCGACCATACCAGGACAATGGAAGTATTCTCCCGCCGGCGGGTACGTGAACTCCGTGAACTTGATTTATCCGGCTATGTACTGAAAAAAGATTCTCCCAGTTGTGGAATGGCGCGTGTCAAGGTTCGCAATGAGAAGGGAATGCCCGATCGCAATGGGATCGGCGTATTTGCAGCAATACTCCTGCAGGCTCTACCAGATTTACCTATCGAGGAAGAAGGTAGACTTCACGATGCCCGTCTACGAGAAAATTTTATAGAACGTATTTTTGCTTTCCAACGCCTAAACAGGCTCTTTACCGGGCGTTGGACACCCCGGCAGGTTGTAGCATTCCATACCTAATGGCACATTCTACAAAAATCTACCGTGACCTCGGACAACGGGTGGCTACAGTAAAAGATCTGCCCCGATCCGAATTTCGCAATGGCTACATCAGGGATTTTATGACCGCACTGGGCAAGGTCGCATCACCCGGACGCAATACTAATGTGTTGCAGCATTGCGCCGGCTATTTCAAGAAACAACTCACGTTTGGGGAGCGAGCAGAACTTGCAGACCTGATCCACGACTATCGAAAGGGTCTGGTCCCGCTAGTTGTGCCGTTAACGTTAATTCGGCACTTCGCACGACTTTATAACATTGAGTACCTAAAAGGACAGTACTTCCTCGATCCTCATCCGCGAGAACTGATGCTGCGTAACCATGTCTAAATCAGTCGCACAAGAAGTTCAACGGTAGCTACCGTGACAGTTTGATACCCGCCGCCCGGTTGCACAGTCATGGATGTGGCGGTTAGCCTCTTCTGAAAACGGTGTCGAGCGCAGCTTATGCAACGGTGAATACCCGAATCTGGAGGTGCAGTCGGACGCAACGTGTATTTTCTAGTCGTCAACCGATCACCTAAGTGTCAGGCCCTGGATAACGATGAAACAGAATCGAGAGGGAAAAGTTGCTAAATATCATTAGCGAGTAAATGATGAAAGTAGCAGAGATAACAGCAAGTACAGCGTTTCAAAATACAGCAGACAAGTACGACAAGTTAGCAAAGGAAAGGAAGAAGAGGGAACAGATACGTAAAACAAGGGAAAGATTGAGTAAGCAACAACAGCAATTAGTACAATTACAGCGTGCGTAAGGGCTCTATTTCACGCAGTTTTTCACGCATAGCTGGAAAGCACTGAAAAAAAGACTAATTTGGTGGAGCAGGCTACTGAAAATCCCCGTGTCGGCAGTTCAATTCCACCCCTGGCCACCAATCAAAGCAGCTCTTATTGCTGAAAATAGTAAAACAGATCTTCAAGCGGCAGACGATGTCCACTTACTTTGTAGCTTTTGTGGTGATCTTGTAACCGGCGAGATGGTTAACGCGCCGGTCGATGTTGTGTCACTCTATTTCCCGCGCCGCGCCCTGAAATAAGCATTTTGTGTTCGACCCTTCGAATGATCACAGCGCAAAGCCAAACACCGGAGTGCAAGATCTGGGTGGACGCCGATGCCTGCCCGAAGGTGATCAAGGAGATTCTCTACCGGGCTGCTGACCGGGTACCTGTCATGGTTGTCTTGGTGGCCAACCAGCCGCTACAAGTACCACGATCACCCTATATCCATAGCGTTCAGGTGCCATCCGGATATGACGTCGCAGACCACCACATCGTGGCGAAATCAACCCCGGGTGACTTAGTAGTCACAGCAGACATTCCTCTAGCCGCTGAACTGATCGGTCAAGGATGCATGGCCCTGAATCCCCGGGGCGAACTCTATGACAAAGAAAACATTCGACAACGCTTGAATATGCGGGATTTCTTCGATTCGCTGCGAAGCAGCGGTATACACACGGGGGGTCCATCGTCGATCAGTCAGTCCGACCGAACTGCATTTGCTAACCAGCTGGACCGGTTACTTAGCCGTTTAATCCACAACAAATAGATAACCCCGTGACAAGATCCAGTAAGCCCTTGGGTGTTTCGCTACTGGGCTAAATGATTACCAGCCGGGTTCTGGCCGAGAAACCGTGCGACCCCGATAATAGGCGTGTGCGGTCTTGAAATATGCTCTATCAATTAAAAAGGAAAAGTCCATGTCCGAAACGAATGTGTCTCAGTCCTACCAGGTAAATAGCCTGGAAGAACAGCAAGCGGCCTATGACCGGTGGGCCAGGGATTATGAGTCCGACTTATGTGCCATGGGCTACCGGATACCCGCGATGATTGCTGCTGTTTTCACACGATTCGTTGCGTCGGGTACGGCACCGATTCTCGATGCCGGGTGCGGAGGCGGTATCCAGAGCGAAGCACTTGCCATGCTGGGCTATGGACCGATGACGGGTATCGATCTGTCCGAAGGGATGCTCGACATTGCTCGTGCTAAAGGGATTTATGCAGAACTGCATCAGATGACACTCGGGGAACAACTGGATTTCAGTGACGATACGTTTGCTGCTGTGTTATCCAGTGGAACGATCACGCCCAAGCATGCACCGGCTCATAGTTTTGATGAACTGATTAGGGTAGCGATGCCGGGTGCACCGATTGTTTTCAGTTTGCGTGATGATCCTACTCAGGAGCCTGCCTACCCACAAGCACTGTCGCGACTGACGGCGGCAGGCGTCTGGCGCGAGACCTTTGTGACGGAAAGTTTTAAAGGTATGCCGTACGGAGAGCCCGAGATTTCCCATCGAGTTCATGTCTACGAGGTAAGTTGAGCAGGCTTTGAAAGGGGGAGCGGGAAAGCACGATGCTGAACCGGTTGCTTGTGAGCTATTACCCCGATGAGACACTGTCTGCGCGGACCTAACGCGTTCAGTACTGGAGATCGTTCGCACCTCGGGCAGACTATTGATTGAAGTCGTCCCGCAAAAGGCCCTATGCTTAACACTTGTTCACCGTTTTATGCCAGGAGGACAGTGCTTTGACCCACAATACTGTCAGCTACGAATCCCGCAACAGGGTCGCGATCATCACGATCAACCGTCCCGAAAAAATGAACGCGATCAGTCCCGCTGTCGGAGAGGCGCTGCGCAGTGCTCTCCAGCGACTCAACGACAGTGACGATGGCGCCGGCATCATCACGGGGGCCGGCGAACGTGCTTTTTCGGCCGGCGCGGACCTCGACGACTCAACTGAGATGTACCCCTTTATCCCGGGTGTGGGAATCACGGTCGACAAACCGATTGTGGCTGCTGTCAACGGGCTGTGTATCGGTGGCGCGCTGGTGCTCGTTCAGTTCTGCGACCTTGCCGTGATGGCCGAGGACGCCTGGTTCAGCTATCCGGAAGCAAAGATCGGTTTTACCGGCGGACTCATCACTTCACTCGCTGCCCGGATACCGCACAAGATCGCCATGGAACTGATTCTGGTCGGCGACCAGATGAGTGCACAGCGGGCCTACGAGGTGGGTCTGGTCAACCGCGTGGTTCCGCGCGAGCAACTGATGGAAACGGCAATGGAATTTGCCGGCAAACTTGCTGCGAACGCTCCCCTGGTAATGCAGACGCTCAAGCGGCCTACACCCGACAGATGACCGAACGGACATACAACAGCGAGGATCTTCAAGAAGGTCTGTCCGCGTTCGCCGACAAACGCACGCCCGATTTCAAAGGGCGATGACAGGCAGTCGCGCACCCCGACTGTCGGGTGCGACGATCCTCAATCCCCGCTCGGCGACGATCTTCGTGACATGTTACTGGAACTCGACTTGAATCCCGTTATGGTCAGACGCCAAGGTGAAGGGGCAGTCGCCTTGGCTGCCCGCGCCACACTGAAGACGGCGTCACAGAACACAAATACAGGGTTATCATCAGCAGGATCGGACTGAAACAGCTGTAGAAAAACCTCGTTTGCCAAACTAGATAAGGCCGATGACATCTAGACCCATCAAAGAAAAAGTAGCCGTCCACATAAAAAACAATCGTGCCGGAGAATTGGTCTTCAGGACCACTGCCGATCGGTTGGCACGTGCCCGCCAACGCCATCCTGAAGTTTCTTCCAGAATCGATGTATGCCTCGACTGGGACCTGGACAATTTTGATCGATCGATGGAGCGGGCAGAAGTCATGATGACCTGGGATCTGCCAACTGACGGCCTTCAGCAGCGGGCGCCTCGGCTGAAATGGATTCATGTTATCGGAGCAGGCGTGGAACACCTCGCGCCGTTTGATTGGTTACCGCCTGGAATGACAGTTACCCGTAATTCAGGCATTCATCTTGAAAAAACCCGGGAGTATGTGGGCATGGGGTTGCAGATGTTGAATAACCACGTCCCAAAGTTTGCGAGCGATCAGCGCCGTCGTGACTGGAAGCCTGTTTACAGTACGCCCATTAAAGGGAAAACCGTTAGCGTTGTCGGTGTAGGGAAAATGGGTGAGGCCTCAGCACAGGTTGCGAAGTCCATGGGCCTGCGGGTACGCGGTGTTCGGAGAACTGGACGACCATCTCGGTACGTCCATACGATGTACACGCCCGAAGAGATTGACGCTGCATTGGACGATGCTGATTTTGTCATCCTCAACATGCCGCTCACCCCTGAAACAGAGAACTTGATCGGGGAAAAACAATTCGCTGCACTGCGACCCGGCGCAGGACTGATCAATCTGGCCCGTGGCGGTGTGCTTGATCACGTTGCACTGGTGTCTGCACTCGATCGCGGCATTCTTGGCGGGGCTATCCTGGATGTGACAACGCCGGAACCACTGCCGCCGGATTCGAAACTCTGGCATACCCCGAATCTCATCATTACGCCACATGTCTCATCCGACGACGATGCGAACTATACAGACCTGACGCTGGACCTGCTGTTTAGGAACCTGGGTAGGTATCTAGAAGGCCGCCCGCTCATCAATAGAGTGCGGCCGAAACTGGGGTATTGAATACTTGTTTGCCTGCTTTCTGATCGTACAATGAAAATTCCAGATGTTCGTGTACGATCTACCCTCTGATGACCAACGTATTTTTGATTAGCTAACCGACTATGCGGGTGATGACTACAATTCCGCAGCACGATCTCCAGCGGATTCCTAAAACGGTACGGGAGATCGAGGCGAACGGATATGACGGCGTCAGTACGCTGGAAAACCGTCATGATCCCTTTTTGCCTTTGGCTATTGCTGCGGTTAACACGCAGAAACTGGAACTGTCGACTGGCATCGCCATTGCTTTTTCGCGCAGTCCCATGGTTGTCGCCAATATTGGCTGGGACCTGCAAGCGGCGTCGGGGGGTCGTTTTGTACTGGGCCTTGGCAGTCAGGTCAAGGGTCATAACGAGCGTCGCTTCAGTGTTCCGTGGTCCCCACCCGCGCCTCGACTGCGCGAATATGCGCATGCGCTACGCGCCATCTGGGCGACCTGGAAAACAGGAGAACCACTGGACTTCGAAGGGCAGCATTACCGTTTTACCCTGATGACACCAAATTTCACGCCAGAACCAATGGATAGTCCAGCGCCGCCGATTACGGTTGCGGCAGTCGGCCCTGCGATGATGAAAGCGGCTGGGCAGGCCTATGACGGTGTACGCCTCCATCCCTTTTGTACCCGACGGTATCTGGAAGATACTGTGATACCGATTCTTGACAACGCCCTGGCAAGTGTTGGCCGTCAGCGAAACAATTTCGAGATTTCAGGAGGTGGTTTCATCGCCACGGGCGCAGATGACGAGGCGGTGGCCAAGATGTTTGAGTGGGTGCGTATACGTATAGGATTTTACGGTTCGACCCGAGCGTACTGGCCCGTTCTCCAAGCGCATGGACTGGAAGAGTTGGGCTTGAAGTTGAACCAGATGTCTAGAAACAGCCAATGGGATCAGATGGCCCAAGAAGTGACTGATGACGTTGTGCATTTGTTTACCGCTGTGGGACGTCACGACGAGATTGCCGAGGCCATTAGAGGGCGTTTTGGCGGTATTTCAGATGCTGTTTACGACAGTGCGTCATCGGAGTTACGTGGTGGACTGCCGGCCGACGTTATTCAGGACATTCAACGTATTCCATCGTCTTTTACGGGTTTCGCCGATTAAAAAGATACTGGTAGCGGAGTGCGAACAAGTGGTCACTGAGTTTTTTGGGCACTCCAGCGATCAAGAATCGCGTGCGCGTCTTCGCCTGAGCCCATGTCGTGGTCATGATCTGGTCGTTTTGCGGTCAGTTCAATGACGTAGCCATTGGGATCCCGAAAATAGATCGAGTCGATAAATCCGTGATCGGAAATCCCCCGCGTCTCGATTCCGTTTGCGATGCCTTTATCCATCATCTCCTGCAGCCGGTCGTGCTCGATCTCAAGCGCAATATGCAGATCAAAGTCGCGCTGGTCTTTAAACTCGAACGGTGTCTGCGGGTCATCAAAAAAGGCGAGAAACGACCCGTCTCCCATCTGGTAGAACGTATGCAGTACCTGAGTACCACGGCCAGTCATGGTGGTACCGATTTCCAGAGAATGAACCAGGGGCAGGCCCAGAAAATCCTCGTAGAAACAGCGGGTTTCTTCGGAATCCCGGCAGCGATAAGCATTGTGATGAAGGCCTTTGATCATGGCGTGTGTCCCGTGGCGTTGGTTACGTAGGTGTGGTAACTATTCTGTCTAGATGGTTGTCAGCAAACACCGTTTTACTCTCAAGCGCAAGGTGTACTTCAGTAACCCGCCCGTACAGTTCACGGGCACGGTGTGCACGGCCGATCATACCGGGTTTTTCTGCCAACAACACGATCAGCAGCAACCAGGAGTATGTATTTAAGGCTGAAGGGACCGAGAAAGTTTGGCATAAC
>LUSG01000303.1:0-2206 GCA_001629395.1 Gammaproteobacteria bacterium REDSEA-S15_B12
CCTTTAGGTTGATTGTCGACGCCCACAAGGAAATTGAGCGTTATCATGACCTGCGCAATATTGTCATTGATGACCGCAATACTGTTCTCGTGGCCGAAATTGAACTGAAAGGGGAGAGTATCATGCCTGCCTTGCGGAACAGGATTACACAGCTTCGAGCTGAAAGCAACGCCGGGATCACCGATCTGGATAGTGGTGAGCCTGGGCACGGAGAGTTTCTGTCTGACCGTGTGCTGGTTCATGCCACACTTGAACGTACCGAACCAATCATAGACGAGCTAGAATTGCGCCTGCGTGAACAATGCCCCCGTGTATACCATGTTACGATTGAAGTTGAGGGTATTGTTGAAAACCACCCAGTGGATAAGCCGGATGGGCAGAACTGTGGTGGTGTAGACAATCTTGAAAAGTAATTAAACGTTTAGGGATGCTGGCATGAATAGAATTGTTGTGAGTTGTGTAATTGGGGTTGGATTGATGGTTCCGGCATTAGTGATAGTTGCACAGACTACGCTTGACTCTGATCAGCAGAAATACAGTTATGCGCTGGGGTTTCAGATCGGCAGTCAAATTCAAAGGCAACTGGATGCAGAAAACGTTGAACTGGAAGTTGATGCCTTTACCCGTGGTATTGCGGACGTCCTCTCAGGACGAGGACTTGCGCTCAGTCAAGAAGAGATTATGAAAGCGATAGAAACTAAAGGTAGGCAGGAGGCGGAAAAGATGAAAGAGCGCGGGGACTCAAACGAATTGAGCGGTGAGGCATTTCGAGCAGAATACGGCAAACAGGAGACTGTTACGCGCACGGACAGCGGTATTTTGTACCGGGCACTGACAGAGGGGTCTGGCACAAAACCTGGTCCGAATGACACCGTAGTTGTGCACTACAGGGGCACGCTACCGGATGGGCAACAATTTGATAGCTCCTACGACCGAGGTCAGCCGGCGACCTTTAGCCTGGGGGGCATCATAGCGGGATGGAAAGAGGTGCTTCAGTTAATGTCAGAAGGGGCGAAATGGGAGGTTGTGATTCCACCAGAGCTCGGCTACGGTAGTGTCGGTGCGGGTGGCCTGATCGGCCCCAATCAGACTCTGGTCTTCGAAATAGAACTGATTGAAGTCAAATAGTGCCTTGGGTGATGTGATCCAGATGCTACTGTTAGTTGGTTGCGACGATCTATATTTTTTTGCAACGCGGTTCAGCCGACTGTCGGGAGAATATTGATTACTTCCCGGGCCACAGCTAGGGTGCCCTGATCGCCACCGAATTCCAGTGGACGCAGACGACCGGATGAGAAACCTGTGTAAACAGCAGATTCAATCATCTCGGCTGCACAATCAAGTTGATCTTGTCCTGATTTTTCGGCCAGGTATCCCAGCAACAATGAACCGCTGAGAATGCAGGCCAATGGGTTAGCAGCATCTCGCCCCATGATATCTGGTGCGCTGCCGTGGGCGGGCTGAAACAATCCATGATGATCTCCAATCTCGGCACAGGCTGCCATACCCATGCCCCCGACAAGACCGCCAGCGAGATCAGACAGGATGTCTCCATACATGTTTTCCATTACCATAACATCGAATGACCAGGGTTTGCGGATGAGGTCCAGAGCCTGGGCATCGATATAATTGTGATCGGCAGAAATGTCGGGGAATTGCTGCGCTCGTTCATCAAATATTTGTCGGAAAAATGCCATGGACCTGAACACATTGGCCTTGTCTACACAGGTCACGCGGCCAGGCCTGCCGCGATTTTTTCGCTGCCTTGCCAGTTGAAATGCAAAATCGTGAAGTTTTTCAGTGGTGTTTCTCGTGATCCGTAGCGTGTCACGTACCTCTTTTTCGTCGGCGACTTGTGTCCGCCCATGTACGGCAGCCGAATAAAAAAGACCTTCTGTGGATTCCCGTACGATTACTAGATCAATGGCCGAGGCGCGAGGATCTGCGAGGGGCAGGGGTGTATTCGGATAGGCTCGGACCGGTCTCACACCAGCGTAGAGTTGTAGCTGTTCCCGAAGGCGCAGATGGGGAGCTATTTCTGTACCGTCCAGATATCGGACCTCTGGCAATCCAATTGCGCCTAATAGAATTGCATCGGCCTGTTCAGCGGCTTGTTCAGATCCTTGTTCAATATCTCTGCCGGATTCTCTGAAGTAAGTCGCACCGGCATGGTAGCTGTTAAAATTTAGACAGAATCCGCCGACAC
>LUSG01000303.1:2219-9625 GCA_001629395.1 Gammaproteobacteria bacterium REDSEA-S15_B12
TGTGCGGCCTCAAGCACAGCGATCGTCGCATCCGTGACATCCGGACCTATTCCATCTCCCCTGAATACGGTCACGTGATAGGTTGACTGACTCATGCCGCGGTCGAAGGGATAGCGTTTCGAGTACGCTTGAGTCGTCGAATGAAGGCCAATCGGATCATTACGATGTTAAATTCATGATTGTAATTCCGGCCACAACCATTACGGCGGCGCACATCCTGTACAACATATGCCGTTCCTTGAGCATTAGGCCCCCAATCAGTACAGCAATGATTACGCTCGTTTCCCGTAGAGCAGAGACCATGGCCATGGTGTTGGTACTCATTGCATAGATAACCAAACCATAGGCGAGCGCTGCGACCATACCGCTAATCCACAGCCCGCGCCAGTGCGTAAGATAATAATCCTTGAAAGTATGCCGACGAATTAGTGATACGAAGATACCGAATGTGGCAGCCTCAAGAACAAATAGCCAGATGATGTAGCCCAGCTTTGACTGGGCTTCCCGTACACCCAGTCCGTCGGCAAGCGTATAGCCGCTAATCCAGATCGCAGTACCTATCGCGAACAGAACAGGTTTCAGATTGCCACGCCAGGGCAGTCCATTTTCGAAACTGAGACTGACGATTCCCACGCAGGCGAGCGATATCCCTGCCAGAACCGTCAACGACAATGTTTCGCCGGCAAGGAGTATTCCAAATCCTGCGATAAGTAGGGGTGCGCTACCCCGCGCAAGCGGATAAACCAGACCGAAGTCACCAACGCGATAGCCACTGATCAAAAAGCCGTAGTAACCCCAGTGCAGAATCAGCGAAAGCCCAAGATACGGCCATGCTGCTGGGTTGGGGACCGGGACAAATGGCAGCAGGCACAGACAGATAATTCCGGAACATCCATGCATCAGAGCGAGACTGAGTAACTTGTCATCACCAGCCTTGACAAATGCATTCCAGGCGGCATGTAGAAATGCAGCCGCCAGCACGAGAGTAATTGTTGAAAGCGTCAAGATGTTAAACCAGAGATTTGTTGCACCCAGCGACCGTGCGAAAAGTTGTAAATTAAAGGATACTCATGATTTATCCTAAAGCGACTCCCGGTAGTCCGGTAACGCAACTCCCCGGTACCTAGACTTTTCTTTATCTCGCGGCTCATTGACAATTCCCGGCAACGCGATGATCCCTACTGCACTGGTTGCGGGCTCGCATATCCTGATCACGAGACTATGACTGATGAGAATACTTTTTGCTGATAAATATCCCGAGTCAGCTATCGATGAACTCAAACAAAAAGGGCAGGACTGTGTGCTACAACCAAATCTTAAAGCTGATGAGCTTGACTCTGTGGTTGCGGAATATGATGTGTTGGTGGTGCGAAGCACTCAGGTAACGAAAAAAGCAATAGAGGCCGGAAATTCCCTGAAGATGATTATTCGAGCCGGCGCTGGAACGAATACGATCGACAAGGATGCCGCTGCTGCTCGTGGTGTTTATGTCTGTAACGTACCGGGTCGAAATGCGGCAGCGGTGGCTGAACTGGCCATCGGACTTCTGATCGCCATCGACAGAAACATTCCGGACAATGTTTTAGAGTTGCGCCAAGGGAATTGGAATAAGAAACGATTCAGTGTTGCTGCGGGTCTGAAAGGGCGACGTATGGGTGTGGTTGGCCTTGGTGCCGTGGGCCTGGAAGTGCTTGAACGGGCACATGCATTTGGGCTGGAACTCTATGTTATTGATCGACCAGACCGGTGGCGGGAAACACACGACCGCCTCGTCCGTATAGGCGGTATAAAGCGGGTCAGCAGCCTTAAAGAACTGGCAGAACGCTGTGAAATCCTCAGTTTTCATATACCGTCTGTGGCCGACACGAACAAAATGGTCGACGCGGAACTGCTGGCGCGGCTGCCAGTAGGGGCTATTGTTATCAATACCTCTCGTGGAGATATTGTGGATGAGGAAGCCCTGATTAAGGCGATGGATGAGAAAGGAATTCGAGCAGGCTTGGATGTGTTTTGCGGGGAGCCAAGTGGTGGTGAGGCTGTATTTGAATCAATTCTTGCCAGACACCCCAATGTTTACGGTACACATCATATCGGTGCATCTACGGATCAGGCACAAGCAGCAGTTGCAAGGGGTGTGATAGAAATCCTGGATGCGTTTAGTCAGGGAAATATCAAACACTGTGTCAACATGGACACGTGATCATTCAATGTACTAGGAGACAAGTGATGAGTCGGCGAGTCAATAACTTCAGCGCAGGTCCATCAACGCTGCCTCAACAGGTGCTTGAGGAAGCTCAGGCGGAATTTGTGGAGTATCAGGGCTCAGGGATGTCACTGATTGAAATGAGTCATCGCGGAAATCATTTTGATGAAGTGCATCGGGATGCGATTGAAATGACTCGGCAAATATTCAGAGTTCCAGACTGTTTCGAAGTGTTGTTCCTCCAGGGTGGCGCAACGTTTCAGTTTTCTATGGTCCCAATGAACCTGTTGCGAGCAGGCAAGCGGGCAGGCTACGTAAATTCCGGCAGTTGGGCTACTGGGGCGATGACAGATGCCAAATTCTACGGTGATATCTATACCGCGTGGGAAGGTAAGGATTGCGGCTACACCAGGATGCCCCAGGACGATGAGTTGGAAATCCAATCGGACACCCGCTATCTGCATATTACATCCAATGAGACAATCGGGGGTGTTCAATTCACCCACTGGCCAGACGTTGACGTACCCCTGGTCTGCGACATGTCTTCAGACTACATGTCAAGAGCAATACCGTGGGAGAAGTTTGATTTGGTGTACGGGGGACTCCAGAAAAATCTGGGTCCATCCGGAATGGCACTTGTGTTTGTAAGGAAGTCAGTAGTGGAAGACTGCAATACTGACATTGGGCGCTATATGCGTTATGCCGTCCACGCTGAAAAAAATTCTATGTTCAACACTCCGCCAGTGTTTCCAATTTACATACTGGGAAAGATACTTAAGTGGATGAGTGAGAAGGGCGGGCTCGATGTTATCGAAAGAGAAGCGCAGGAGAAATCCAACCTGCTGTATTCAGTGATCGACAGCAGCGACGGGTATTACAGTTGTCCCGTTGAAAGGAGGTGTCGCTCGACCATGAATGTGGTTTTCAGATTGCCGAACGACAATCTAGAAGCAGAGTTTCTTAAGCAGTCGGACGCAGCAGATCTACTCAATCTTAAGGGACACCGGAGTGTTGGTGGATGTCGAGCGAGTATCTACAATGCTATGCCGCGTACAGGCGTGACGGCACTGGCCGAGTTTATGGTTGCATTTCGGGACAATAACCCTGGGTAAAACTGCTTGACACAGATTCACACTTTCAAACCCTACGTCGTCTGTCGCGATCGAGCGGAACACGTGGTTGCGCCTGCTTACGACTCAATGGCGCCTGTCGAACGTTCGGCCTACATCAAGGCAAACCCGTCGAACTTCATCAAAACGATGAGAACACCGGAAGACTATTTTGAGCTAGAAAAACCATCGCTGAAAATGGTTCTGGATCACAATTCTAACGAAGTGCAAAAGATGTTGGAGGATTCTAGCTTCGAGATTCAACAGCAGGAGGCGCTGTATATTTATCGACTGCATACCGGAGATCATGTTCAGACGGCTGTCATTGCAGAGGTACCGGTGACTGAGTATCAGCAAGGTCGCATTCACCGGCATGAGCATACGCGGGCTGAACATGAAAACAGACTCACGCAATACTTACAGCATGTTGGTGTAAGCTCCAGTCCCATTTGCCTGGCTTATCAGGATGATGCTCGAATTGTTGAAATAGTAGAACTCATTACCCAGGGCGAACCGTTGCTTGACTTTTCTCTGGACGATGGAGTCCGCCAGTCAATTTGGGAGGTTATCGACACTGAGCAGATCGATAGTCTTCGAACGAAGTTTTTGGACATCGGGGTTGCATACCTAACCGATGGGCATCATAGAATGGCAGCTAGCGTTCGACATGCTGCTAATCGATCAAGTAATGGTCCCTGGAATAATTTTCTGGCAGCGTTGTTCCCGGCAACTCAGTTAAGGATACTGTCTTTTAATCGATGTGTTCGTGATTTAAACGGCCTTTCAGTAGAACAGATGATTGACCGGCTCGCGTCAAATTTTACAGTCGATCAAATTTCCGATAACTGGGAGACGGTACTGCCGTCCAGATCAGGTGAGTTCACTTTGTTGGTGGAAAACCGGTTGTTTCGGTTGCAGGTGCGTTCAGCGCGGATACCCGACGATCCGGTTGGTAGACTGGACGTATCGCTGTTGCAAAACTTATTTCTTGAGCCTGTATTGGGTATCGGGGATGACCGATTTGACCCTCGACTTGATTTTGTTACAGGTGATATCGGGTTGGGTGGTTTGAGACAACGAGCCAAGGAGGGATGGCAGGTTGGTATTGCCTGTTACCCAACCTCCATGAAGGATCTGATGAGCATTGCAGATCAAGGCTTGGTTATGCCGCCGAAGTCAACCTGTTTCGATCCTAAAGCACGGTCAGGCATATTTCTGAGGTTTTCCTGAATGCTGACGGCCTGTGTTTTTGATTGCAGAATTCTTTGCGCCTGTTCTTTGATTGGTTTTGTTTATGTCAGATGGTTAGACGAGTAAGTTATCGAATGATTTATGGGTCTAGGTGTCGCAAAACAGATCTCATATGTCGCGCGTAAATCAACAGACCCGGGTATTAATTCTAGAATGCCGCTGGGGTAGTGACGGTTAACCGTCGACACGTTATTCCGTGTCGTAGAACATCGACTGCGAGGTGCAGTGACAATGACAGAAAGTGAAGTTACAGAGTCTGAAGAAGAACTGTATCTGAATACATTGTCCGATGAAGAGCTCGTTGAGCAGATGCACGACGATCTTTATGATGGCCTCAAAGAAGAGATTGAAGAAGGGACGAACATACTGCTGGAGCGAGGTTGGGCTCCGGATAAACTACTCGCGGATGCTTTGGTAGAGGGGATGCGAATAGTCGGCATCGACTTTCGGGATGGAATTTTGTTTGTGCCCGAGGTTCTGATGTCAGCCAATGCAATGAAAGGTGGTATGGCGATCCTGCGGCCCCTATTGGCAGAAACTGGTGCGGAAACTATTGGCACAGTGGTTATTGGCACCGTAAAGGGTGATATCCACGATATCGGTAAGAATCTCGTAAGCATGATGCTTGAAGGGGCCGGATTTGAGGTGCATAACATTGGCATCAATAACCCAGTCGAAAACTTCCTCGAAGCAATCGAAGAACACAAACCGGACATCGTGGGCATGTCTGCGCTACTGACTACGACCATGCCGTACATGAAGGTGGTGATTGATACCATGGTTGAACAAGGTATTCGGGACGACCATATCGTATTGGTGGGTGGTGCTCCCTTGAACGAGGAATTCGGGAAAGCGATTGGTGCAGATGCTTACTGTCGAGATGCTGCCGTGGCAGTAGAGACAGCTAAGCAGATGGTTGCACAGCGCAGGGGCGAGTCGATCCCTGCCTAAGCACTGACATGTAAAGATTAAGCACTAAGCCATTGGTGATTGAGGGAGCAAAGCGGGCGATAGACTGGCAGAACAGTCAACAAAACGCCAGGAGAGTAACCCAATGGGCCAACAGTCTGGAAAACTGATCATTGCTTGCGGTGCACTTGCCAGAGAGATTCAGCAACTGATTGAAATCAATTGTTGGACTGGTGTCGATGTTCAGTGCCTGCCTGCTGACCTTCATAACCGTCCGGATCAGATTCCCCACCGTGTGCTGGACAAGATCCAGAGCAATCACGATCGATATGCACACATATTTGTGGCATATGCAGATTGTGGGACAGGGGGTCTATTGGACAGTATGCTCGAACCGCTCGGGGTGGAGAGACTACGTGGTGCCCATTGTTACCAGTTTTATGCGGGATCGGACGTGTTTGAACAGTTACACGATGCTGAGCCCGGTACGTTTTACCTGACTGACTTCCTGGTTCGTCATTTTGATAGGCTGATCATGGATGAGTTAGGGCTGGATCGGCATCCTGAGCTCAAGGATACTTATTTCAGGAACTACACTCGATTGCTGTATCTGTCACAGATGGAAACACCAGAGTTGGTTACAAAGGCACGCTGCGCAGCGGATCGCCTGGGGCTGGATTTTGAACATCGCTCGACCGGATTCGGTGAGCTCGAAACAGGCCTGGACCGGTTTATGGTATCGGCTCCAATGGTTGCGGGGACGAGCTGATGCCTAAACTAATTACGGTCTATTGGCGGGATATTCCGTCACAGGTGATCGCAAAAAAAGGGCGCACGACAAGCAAGGTACAGCTCAGTCAACGATTCCAATCGGCCATTGACCGGGCCGCGATGCGTGCGGGTAAAGGCAGTAGTGACGCCTACTTAAGTGAATGGCGGCGGGAAGCCTCTACCTGTGGTGATGACCTTGAATCGGCTGCCAAAGAATTGGCTCATGCTCTTGAACAACGCTATAAAGACGACGACCTGTTGGCATTGATCCGGGCCAAAGGCGTTAAAACTGAGTCTACCTAACCCGGGGTAAGGCCAGATGTACGTTGTCCGAAAATGGTCAGTACGCTACTCGCATCAGTTAGAAATGGCCTATCAAGTTCTGGAAGCCGTGTTGAGTAGACTGCATCCGTTGTGGACTTTAATTGGGTACGAGCGCGTCGAACCCTGTTTTCAGTTCGTCGAGCGTCACTTCAAAACTTTGCTGTTCGATTGCCAGATGTGTGGGGACTGTCTTCTCGGGTCAACTGGGATGTCATGTCCAATGAACTGTCCAAAAGAATTACGTAATGGGCCCTGTGGAGGTGTCAGACAAGATGGAAGTTGCGAGGTCCACCCCGCCATGCGTTGTGTCTGGATTGATGCTTGGGATGGCATACAGCGGATGAGGGATAAATCAGGCATACGACAAGTGCAGCCACCCTTTACTAACAGAAGTCGGGGACGTTCCTCCTGGCTTAAGGCGGTAAAGATAAGGCGATCACATGGGCCACAGCCAGAAAGGCTGGAAAGTTGATTAACACAGTCCCAGAGAACTGGATTGAGCATGGTGCGTCGGTGCACTATTGGAAACCGTAATGCTGCCCAGTGAATTGGAACAGGTATTACGATCGGGGCAGCTTGCCGTGACGGCAGAGTTGTCACCACCGGATTCGGCCGACCCACAAGAAGTCTATAAACGCGCAGCATTGTTTGCGGGTCATGTCGATGCGCTCAACGCCACGGACGGTTCTGGAGCCAACTGCCACATGTCAAGTGTTGGCGTTTGTGCCTTGCTGACAAGAGCCGGTTATTCCACCGTCATGCAGATTTCATGCCGTGACCGGAATCGCATTGCAATACAGGGCGATATACTGGGGGCTGCAGCGATGGGCGTCCGGAAT
>LUSG01000304.1 GCA_001629395.1 Gammaproteobacteria bacterium REDSEA-S15_B12
CCTTGGCAAAACTCTTTTGACTTCCCAGCCATATGTGTCTACTCTTATATTTGATCCTACCGCATCCATTACATCTATGGTTTCTGTGTTTTTTAATTCCCATGGTCTAGCTTCGAATGCATAAGGTCTGGACGTAAGAGCTCCAACTGGACACAAATCAATCACATTACCGGAGATCTCACTATCCATCGACGTACCAAGGAAGGTCGAGATCTTCATGTCCTCTCCTCGCCCGATTGCACCCAGTTCCATTACTCCTGCGACCTCTTCGCCAAATCTTACGCAACGAGTGCAATGAATGCAGCGCGTCATTTCAGTGCTTATCAACGGCCCAAGATCGACATTGTCGACAGATCTTTTGATCTCTTCGAACTCGGAACTACTACCGCCGAACCCCATTGCCTGATCTTGAAGTGGGCATTCCCCCCCTTGATCACATATCGGACAGTCCAATGGGTGGTTAATCAGGAGAAACTCCATGGTGTCCTTTTGCGCCTGTTTCGCGATGTCAGACAAAGTCTGTACAACCATGCCATCGGTTACTGGGGTGGCACAGGCCGGGAGCGGCTTCGGCGCTCTTTCGACTTCGACGAGACACATTCTGCAGTTTGCAGCGACAGAGAGTTTCTCGTGATAGCAGAATCGTGGAATATAGATTCCCGCACTATCGGCCACTTCGATAATGCTTGAACCGCGCTCTGCTTCCAACTGCTGTCCGTTTATCTCAACTTTAAGCACGATGAAAATATCCCATCATTAGGCTGCGACTTGAGACGAAATCTTCGACTCGAACTCTCCGCGGAAATGTTTGAGAAAACTCTGAACGGGCCAAGCTGCCGCATCTCCCAAGGCGCATATAGTCCGGCCTTCAATCTTGTCAGCCACATTAATCAACTTATCCAAATCACTGGCTGAGCCGACACCGGTTCGTATACGATGGATCAAGCGATATAGCCAGCCAGTACCTTCTCGACATGGCGTACATTGTCCACAGGATTCGCGAAAATAGAAAAGCGCAATACGCTCCAATACCTCGACCATACAAGTTGTGTTATCCATCACAATCACTCCGCCGGAACCAATCATCGATCCTGCCTGCTGGAGCTGATCGTAACCCATCTCACAGGACAGAATCGCGTCTGCTGGCATTACTGGCATAGAAGATCCTCCAGGGATAACAGCTTTTAGAGAACGCCCCTCGAATAGGCCACCGGCTAGATTCAATAGCTCGCCAAACGGAGTCCCTAACGTGATTTCGTAGTTACCTGGACGCTGTACATGACCAGACACTGAAAATATCTTACTGCCGCCGCTACTCTCTTGACCCAAATTATTAAACCAGTCCGGACCCTTGCGGATGATGGGCGGTAACGAGGCCAGCGTTTCTGTATTGTTAACCGTCGTGGGTTTACCGAATGCACCAACTTGCGCAGGAAATGGCGGTTTAAACCGTGGCATTCCTTTTTTACCCTCTAGTGACTCAAGTAATCCTGTTTCCTCGCCGCAGATGTAAGCCCCTGCGCCGCGTTGGCTGTACAGATCAAAGCTCACTCCTGTCCCGCGAACATCCTGTCCCAGATAACCCGCCTCGTAGGCCTCCTTAAGGGCATTCTCAAACCGTACCCACGGTCGATGATATTCCCCCCTGATGTAGTTGTACGCGACGGTCGAACCCGTCGCGTAACTTGCTATCGCCATTCCTTCGATTAACTGATGCGGATTGAGAGTCAGAATGTCCCTATCTTTAAACGTTCCTGGCTCACTCTCATCAGAATTACATACAATATATTTCTGACCGTCAGCATCGCGAGGCATAAAACTGAGTTTGAGTCCCGAGGGAAATCCCGCGCCACCTCTGCCTCTTAGGCCAGATGCCTTGATGATATCGATAACATCGGGAGGTGGTATTGATTCATCAATAATTTTTAACCAGGACTGGTAGCCTCCTAGCTCTTTACAGTAGTTGTCTAGTAGCCACGGCGACTGAATCTCCGGCGCAGGCAAACAAACATAGCACTGTCCCATGGCAATCAATCCAGCTCAGACAACAGTTGATCAACACCTTCTGGCGTCAGGTTCTCGACGTAACGATCATTGCAAATGAGCATCGGCGCTCCACCGCAAGCGCCTAGGCATTCGGCCTCAAACAACGCAACCTTGCCGTCGGATGTGGTCTCACCGACATCTACGCCTAACCTATTTTTGAGTTGGTCAAGCACATCTTTGCTACCGCGAAGCATGCAAGACACATTCGTGCACACCCTAATTCTATGGCGACCGACAGGTTGGGTATAAAACATGTCGTAGAAAGTTGCCACTTCGTAAACTTGGATTGGCTGAAGTGACAACATTGCAGCCACAGAATTCACGACACCTTCGGATACCCAGCCGTGTTCTTGTTGTGCATAACGCAAAGCAGACTTTACCGCTGCCCGACGACTCGGATATTTTTTTGCCTCGGCTTCTATTTTTTCTCTGACATCGTCAGATAACTGGTAGTCGATTTCCATGGCGCTAGCGATCTATTTCACCAAACACTATGTCCTGGGTACCGATAATTGCCACCATGTCTGTCAACATATGGCCACGCGACATCTCATCCAGGGCTGCAAGATGGGGAAATCCCGGAGCGCGAATTTTTACCCGGTAAGGTTTGTTGGCACCATCTGACACCAGAAATATCCCAAATTCTCCTTTGGGGGCTTCTATTGCACAGTACACCTGCCCAGCGGGCACACTATAGCCTTCAGTAAACAGCTTAAAGTGGTGAATCAAAGATTCCATGTCTTCTTTCATTTCTTCCCGCGGCGGTGTACTCAATTTATAGTCATCCAGCATAACTGAACCCGGATTACTCCTTAACCAATCCACACACTGACTGATAATGCGATTTGATTGTCGCATTTCCTCCATCCGTACGAGGTATCTGTCATAGGTATCCCCGGTCACCCCGACGGGTATATCAAAACTGACCCGGTCGTATACCTCGTAGGGCTGTTTCTTACGTAAATCCCATTCAACACCGGAACCCCTGAGCATCGGACCTGTAAAACCGAGTTGCAGCGCCTGCTCTGGTGTAACAACGCCTATGTCGACAGTTCTTTGTTTCCAGATTCGATTATCGGTAAGTAATGTCTCGTACTCATCAACACACGCTGGAAACCGTTCCGCAAAAGCCGCTATAAAGTCGAGTAAGGAACCCGACCGATTTTCGTTCCGAGTGGCCATGCCGTCTTCGCCCTCTCGGTCGTTTCTTTGATACAGTGGCATCTTGTCGGGTAAATCCCGATAAACCCCTCCTGGCCGATAATAGGTCGCGTGCATACGTGCACCTGACACTGCTTCATAGC
>LUSG01000305.1:0-3552 GCA_001629395.1 Gammaproteobacteria bacterium REDSEA-S15_B12
AGCATGTCGTCAATGCTGGCGGACTGTGGGCTCGCGAAGTCGGTCGGATGGTAGGACTCGAACTGCCTGTTCTCGCGATGGAACATATGTATCTGCTGACCGAAGACATGCCTGAAGTTGTTGCCTTCAATGAGTCATCAGGATTGGAAGTGCCGCATTGTGTTGATTTTGATGGTGAGTTGTATTTAAGGCAGGAGCGTAAAGGGATGTTGATGGGGACCTATGAAAAAGCCTGTAAGCCCTGGTCGCCAAAAGAGACGCCGTGGGATTTCGGACATGAGCTATTGCCAGAGGATATCGACCGGATTGCACCCTCTCTGGAAGTCGGGTTTGAACATTTTCCAGCCTTTCAAAATGCCGGAATCAAGCAAATTATCAACGGTCCGTTTACCTTCGCACCTGATGGTAATCCCTTGATCGGCCCCATCAGGGGGTTGCGTGGCTATTGGTGCGCCTGCGGGGTGATGGCAGGCTTCAGCCAGGGTGGTGGCGTGGGATACGCGCTTTCAAATTGGATGGTAGAAGGAGATCCCGGATTTGATGTTTGGGCTATGGATGTCGCGCGTTACGGAGACTGGGCGACTCTCGCTTATACAAATAAGAAGGTTCAGGAGAACTATTCCCGTCGTTTTTCTATACGATTTCCCAATGAGGAGTTACCAGCCGGTCGCCCTTTACGTACCACACCGATCTATGATCGCTTGCTGGCAGCCGGTGCCCAGATGGGCGAGGCTTACGGTCTGGAACAGGCGTTATGGTTTGCCCCAGAGGGTATTGTCGATGATTTTTCCTGGCGACGGTCGACCGATTTTGAGCATGTGGCGCAGGAGGCCAAGGCGGTACGAAACGCTGTGGGCATGATGGAAATATCGAGTTTTGCCAAGTATACGATCCGTGGATTGGGTGCTCCCGATTGGCTGGATCACCTACTGGCCTGCAGATTGCCCGTGGAAGGTCGTATGACGCTAGCGCCGATGTTGAATCGCGCCGGTAAGTTGATTGGTGATTTTAGTCTGGCGAATCTGGGTGACGGGGAGTACTTCATAGCCGGTTCAGGTCTTGCTGAAAACTATCATATGCGCTGGTTCACGCAGAACCTGCCTGACGATGGCAGCGTCGAGATCATTGCGCGCGGAGCCGGCTTGGTCGGTCTATCCATCGCGGGTCCAAAATCGCGGGAACTTCTCCAGAGACTTGTGGATGAAGATGTCGGAAAGCAAGCGTTTCGATTTTTAGATATCCGCAAGCTTGACGTTGGTATGGCGCCTTGTCTCATCGGTCGAGTCAGTTTCACCGGAGATCTGGGCTACGAGATATGGATGGAGCCCGAATATCAGCGTTATGTTTTCGATCTTATTCAAAGTCAGGGGGAGGATCTGGGCCTTCGCTTATTTGGTTCCCGCGCGCTGAATTCTTTGCGGGTTGAGAAGAACTTCGGTTCCTGGGCGAGGGAATACCGTCCCGTTTATGGCCCCTATGAGGCAGGAATGGGGCGATTTGTGGCTCTAAAGAAGGAAGCCGACTTCATAGGCAAGGCCGGTGCGGCGGCTGAAAAAGAGAACGGTGGCAAGTTACAGTTACGGGTGTTTGTTGTTGAGGCAAAAGATGCTGATGCAATTGGTGATGAACCGATCCGTTACGAGGGCGAGGTAAAAGGGTGGGTCACATCTGGAGGTTACGCACACGCATCGGGGGTATCGGTTGCGATGGGCTACGTAGCCAAAGAAATTGCTGATAAACAATATGGGTGGTCAATCGATATACTGGGTGAAACCCTGCCTGCGGCACCACAGACTGAGCCACTATTTGATCCTTCAGCTGAACGCATGCGGGGTTAAGCACCATTTGCATTTGCTATTTGTCTTAAAGGTAGATGGCGCAGACAGCTAGAATGACTCTCAGTCGAAAAATTGACCCGGCTGTGTGGTATCGCGCTGACTGGGAGCAGTGTGACGACTGGATTATTGAGCTGACTGATAAGGAAATCCGAGAACTGAAGAATGCCGTCACTCTCAGCCAGGCGGTGCCCATCGCGAATCTGTGTGCGAGTTCTTTCACTCTGCCGGCGTTTGCTTCACGTATTCGCGAATTGCGGGACGAACTTATCCATGGGCGCGGATTTGCCGTGTTACGCGGACTACCGGTCTACGAATGGGATCGTGAATCTTTAGCTCGCGCCTATTATGGAATCGGCTGTCATCTGGGAGTGCCCGTTTCACAGAATGCACAGGGCCATCTGCTCGGTCATGTTTATGATCTGGGGCTGGATCCGATGGATCCCGTGAACCGGGTTTATCAAACCAACTATCGGCAACTCTTTCATACCGATTCCACTGACATTGTAGGTCTGTTGTGTCTGCAGCCTGCGCGTATGGGCGGTCAGAGTTCGATCTGTTCATCATCGACGATTTATTATGAAATTGCCGAGCGTCGACCAGATCTGCTGAAAGTGCTCTGCCAGCGGTTTCATATAGATCGAAAAGGTGAGATCCCCCAGGGCGAGGACGAAACCTATGAGATGGCTGTGTTTTACCCCGACGAGGAGCGGGTCACCTGTATTTACGCACGTGATTTTATTGATGCAGCACAACGTCATTCGCACGTAGCGCCCTTGACTACAGAGCAGGTGGACGCCTTGAATTTGATGGATGAGCTGGCCGCAAGTGATGACTTGCGTCTGGATATTGATTTTCTGCCCGGCGATATACAGTTTCTGCACAATCATCAGATACTACATGCTCGGACTAGCTACGAAGACTGGCCCGAGCCAGAACGAAGAAGGCACCTGTTGAGGCTTTGGTTGTCAACTGCAGATGGTCGATCGTTGCCTGCTGATTTTGAAGCGCGTTACGGAACAATCGAGCCGGGACAGCCCCGCGGTGGCATCAGGGTGCCCGGTGCAACGGTACAGGCACCTCTGGAGCCTTGATTAGGCGCTGCTCGTTTTACCGACCGATCGCATAGGTATCCCGGCGCGGGTCAGCACCTGCACGAATTAGGCCGGTATCCGTATCCACAGTGATGGCGCCCACAACACCCATGTACATTGGATCCCAGTCTTCGGAAAGCACGGCGTCGTGACCAAGTTGTTTGAGTTGTTCAATCAACTCTGGGTCCAGACGACTTTCGAGGTTAAGTCGGCCTGGCAGGTATTCGTGCGGCCAGAACGAATTCGGAAAATTCCAGGTTGCAAATCGAGGTTGTTCGACAGCGACCTGTGGCGCCATCCCAAATTCGACGATATTAAGAAACACCTGCACCATGGCCTGACACTGCGCATCACCACCGGGGCAACCAAAGGGCATGAAGAGCTTTCCATCTTTGAGTGCAATGGCCGGATTGGGCGTCAGTCGGGGTCGTTTCCAGGGCTCTAGACTTGAAGCGTGAGCAGGGTCGAGCCAGCTTTGATATCCCCTGCAGGAGAGACTGAAGCCCAGTTCGGGAATAATCGGGTTGGGTGTGTTCTGATCACTGGGCGTTGCTGAAAATGCGTTGCCCCATCGATCGACCGTACAGGTATAGCTGGTGTCGGTCGTTGCCCCAGCGTTGGGG
>LUSG01000305.1:3617-8089 GCA_001629395.1 Gammaproteobacteria bacterium REDSEA-S15_B12
GTTGGGTAGTGAGGTTCAATTTCAGTTTTACCAGGTGAGGGCATCTCGCCAAAAGCACTGGCAGGATCGATTGTTGCTCGACGGGTTTCGGTATAGGATTTAGATAGCAGGGTTGATATCGGGACATCGACAAAGTCAGGATCGCCAAAATAATGCTCTCGATCTGAGAAGGCAAGATCTAGCGCTTCAGAAATGAGGTGTATGTACGAACTGCTGTTGTGACCCATCTCTTTAAGGTTGTCTTGGGCCAACATCTGAAGCACTTGTGCGACGACAGGCCCCTGACACCATGGCCCGCAGGTATAAATTGAATAGTTTTTGAATTGCCCAGTCACAGGTGGTTCGTGCCCAACTGAAAACTGACACAGATCTTCGTAGCGGAGTAGGCCACCTTCGGATTCGCTGAAAGCGGCAATTTCATGAGCAAGATCGCCTTTATAGAAATAATCTCGTGCGGCTTTGATTGCGGCTGAACGCCCACTGTCTTTGGCACGGTGTTCAATCAAACCGGACCCGTGGTGAATTGTTTCACTACCTCGTTTTGTACCACTTGTGAAAGTGGAAAACCTTCTTCAGCCAATTCCAGTGCGGGCGTTATTACTTGTTCCAGGCTGAGTGTGCCGTATCGTTCAAGCGCAGTGAGCCAGGCATCAGGCGCCGACGGCACCACGGCCCGTAAAATGCCTAGGGGTAGGTCTCCACCGTGTTCTTGGTTGAAATAATCGATTGATGCGGTACGCGGCCAGCGGCCCAGGCCGCTGATAGTTACAATTGAATCGGTCTTTGCAATGTAGATTATGATGGGCGCCACGCCGCCAAAATTGGTGTTTTCAGGCAGGACCACGTTGATCGCGATACCCGCAGCGACACCGGCATCAATGGCGTTACCGCCTTCTTCAAGGATGCGGTAGCCGGCAGCTGCGGCTAAGTTGTGCCCAGCACAGACCATGTGCGTTGTGCCCATAATGGTCGGTCGGTGAGCTCGGTAATCGGTCATCGTGTAGCGTTAACTCTTTGGGTCGAATAACACGATGATACCTTACCCTTTATCGTGTCTTCTGTATTGCCAAGAGAATGGATTCAATTAATCACGTTATCTTTATGGGAATACTCCCAAAAGTTCTTAAGGCATGCTACAGTGACCGATAGGGAGGTGTTTTTGATGACTTCCCAATAGGTAACAAACTGTTTGAGTGCCTGGAAATTGGGTCTAGGTGCAAACTGCAAAGATGAGGAGAAATTTATGGATCGTCGAAAATTTATAACCACGGCTGGTGTGGCGGGAACCGCGGCTGCTGCCGCAACCGTTGCCGCTCCAGCCATTGCTGCATCGTCAAGGGAAATGACTATCGTCTCGAGTTGGCCCCGGGATTTTCCCGGCCTTGGTATCAGTGCTCAGCGGTTGGCGGCACGAATTACAGAGGTGAGCGAAGGGCGGATTAACACCACTTATTTTGCCTCCGGTGAAAGGGTGGGTGGTTTCGATGTGTTTGATGAAGTTGCATCGGGCAATTCCCAAGCATTTATCTCTGCTGCTTATTATTGGAAAGGCAAGCACCCTGCGTTTGCTTACTTCTGTGCGGTACCCTTTGGTATGACCACGATCGAGTGGAACGCATGGATCAAGTTCAAGGGCGGCCAAGAACTTTGGGATGAACTTAATAGTGATTACGGCCTGAAATCGTTGCCCGCCGGTGCAACAGGCACTCAGATGGGTGGCTGGTTCAATAAGGAAATCAATTCGACCGATGATCTCAAAGGCTTGAAGATGCGTATCCCGGGCCTGGGCGGCGACGTAATGGCGCTGCTTGGAGCGTCACCGGTGTCCTTACCTGGCGGTCAGATTTATGAAAACCTGGTGTCCGGTGCAATCGATGCCACCGAGTGGGTGGGCCCGTACAATGATTATTTTATGAAGTTTTATGAAGCGGCCAAGTACTACTACTATCCAGGCTTTCACGAGCCAGGTGGCGGAGTCGAAATGTGCTTCAATAAATCATGGTGGAGTTCTCTCTCTGATTGGGAACGTGCTGTCATTACCACGTGCTGTATGGAAGAGCATGCGGCGCAATACGAGGAATGTCAGGCCAACAACGGTGCTTATCTAGTCAAGCTGGTTGAAGAGCACGGCGTTGAACTCAAGCAGTTTGGGGAAGACATTTATGAGGGATTTGGTGAGGCTTCCGCGGAGATGTACGAGGGTGTCCGTGATCACAGTCCGTTAGCCAAGAAGATCAATGACCATTTTCAGGCGACACTTCGTGAGATCGGTGGCTGGCAGGCGAAAGCCGAAGCGGCATATGCTCCACTACGAAACCGCGTTCTTGGAATTGGTTAACTGTTCTCAGAATAATTCAATCTGTTTGGGACGGGGCTTAGGCCCCGTCCCTTCTTTCTACCGGGTGTCATGGTTGTAGCCCAAGGATCAACTGCGAGTATCAGTAACGTGGCTACCTTCTGGGTACGTGTATTCAGTTGGGCTATGCTCGCTGTATTGGCTGTATTTCTTGTCAACAATTACCTGGTAACGACAAAGGATTGGCCGGGCATACTGCCCGTATTTCAAGCTGGAACCGCTGGGTCTTTAGCCTGGGTTCAATTCGCTGCATACTTTGTTGGTCTGGTCGTGGCCGTTTCTTATGTAGCATCCAGCCGTAATCAAACCCTGCGCGCGGATAGCGCACTGATCTCGGATGCGAATATCTTTCTCATTCGAGCATTTTTTTGGGCCGTGCTTTTGATCGGTGTGGTTGACATGGTGATTTCATTTCTCCGCGTGGAGGGTCTATTGACCGCGGTAGCTGGCGAAGAGATGACCAAAAAGTTAGGTCGGCCCGAATATCGTGGTACTTACGTGCATATGCCTCTGATGGCTGCAGGTGTGGTAATTGCAGCCTTTACCCGTACCTTGGGGTTTGTCTGGTTGAGCCTGCTTATTGTTGTAGCCGAGCTTGCGATTGTGATTACGCGATTTGTATTCTCTTACGAACAAGCCTTCATGGGCGATTTGGTTAGGTTTTGGTATGGCGCATTATTCCTGTTTGCAAGTGCATATACCTTGTTGGAGGAGGGACACGTACGGGTGGACGTTTTTTATACGAATTTCGCCGCAAAAAAGAAGGGACTCATTAATGCGTTTGGATCAATTCTTCTTGGCCTGTCCTTTTCTTGGACGATTATATTGATTGGCATGGGCAGTAAGTCAGCGATGATTAACATGCCGCTGGCAAAATTTGAGGTCTCTCAGTCAGGTTATGGTCTGTATGTAAAATATTTATTGGCCGGATTTCTTGCGGTCTTTGCCATCACGATGGCAATTCAATTTGTTAGCTACTTTCTTGCCGCTGTCGCTGATTATCGTGATGAACCTGGCAAACGCCAGCTCGAATCACTACCTACACACTAGGCTCGGTAACCACTGTGGAACTAATTTTTCTAGCCTTGTTGATGATATTGATGGCTTGGGCGCTGGGGTCCGGGTTTCCTGTTGCTTTTGCATTGCCCGGGTCCGCGATCATAACAATTGTTGTCGCAGCGGCGTTTGGTTACTTTCTGGCGGGCGATGCTAGTGCGTATTTTGCCCAGGGTGGGCCGCAAGAGTGGCTTACATCTGGAGTAACTAATCTTCGTGGAGTGTACTGGGAGGTTGAGCGTGACACGCTGATTGCAATTCCGTTATTCATATTTATGGGCATCATGTTGCAGCGATCTCGGATCGCTGAAGATTTGCTGGTGACGATGGCACAGTTATTCGGGCCAGTGCCTGGAGGATTGGGAATTTCAGTCGTCTTTGTCGGTGCATTATTGGCTGCGACCACCGGTATTGTGGGTGCAACTGTGGTAGCCATGGGGCTTATCTCGCTGCCTGCGATGCTGAACAATAATTATTCTCGGCCACTGGCGACGGGGACTATTGCAGCGTCCGGCACGCTGGGGCAAATTATTCCGCCGTCCATTGTTTTGATCATCCTTGCGGATCAACTGGCAAGTGCTACGGATCAGGCAGGCACTGGTCGCAAGACGATGTTTAAGGAGGCAACTGGCGAGTTGTCGATGCCGTCAGAGTTTGGCGTGGCTTCAACCAGTGCCGGGGAGATGTTTTTGGGAGCGTTTGTGCCAGGCTTAGTTTTGGTGGCACTCTATATGGTATTTATCTTAGTTTGGGCCCAAATACGACCAAAAGCCGCCCCAGCAGTTCGATATGGTGGCGAGTTTGATTTCCAGTTTTTTATTAAAGTCTTTTTAATTCTGGTGCCGCCGCTTGGGCTAATTTTCCTGGTGCTAGGTTCCATCATCTCCGGCATTGCGACAGTCAATCAGGCTGGTGCGATTGGTGCGTCAGGCGCATTGTTCATGGCGGGTTATCGGCTCAAAGCCGGCCAGAAAGGTGCCTACTGGCCAGCAATTCTGGGGCTGGTTTCACTGATAGTTATTTTCGTTCTGCTATCCAATTTCGAGATTAACGTTAAGAA
>LUSG01000306.1 GCA_001629395.1 Gammaproteobacteria bacterium REDSEA-S15_B12
TGCCTGCGCAGCGTACGTTCTTGCAAGAAGGGAAGTGTACGCAAGGGAGTCAGTGGTTTCAATAATGGCGACAATGGTGTCAAACTGAGATCGATCCCCTATAGATATGGCAGCCTCGATCAGTTCTTTATCGGCTGGGCTACATACACGCAGTGCATGGATCAGAGGTAGAGTCATCTTGCCATCGGCGAGATCATCGCCGGTGTTTTTCCCGATATTATCTGTTCCAGGTCGATAGTCGAGTGCATCGTCAACAATTTGGAATGAGATGCCGATGTTGAGTCCAAATTCAGCGAGCGCTGACTCCGTGGCCGGTGCTGCGTTAGCCAGTAGAGCGCCAATTTGCGCCGCTGATTCAAACAGTTTGGCTGTTTTACGGGTGATTGTCTCGAGATACTCAGTCTCGCTGACTGTTGGCGAGTGTGTGTTCAGCAGTTGAAGCACCTCACCTTCTGAGATCCGATTAGTGGTTGCCGCCATGATTCGCATGATTGCCATTCGATCCACAGCGACCATCATTTCGAAGGCCCTGGAATAGAGGAAGTCACCGACTAATACGCTTGCAGGATTGCCCCAGACCGCATTCGTCGTTTTGCGGCCTCGACGCAAGTCTGACTTGTCCACGACATCATCGTGCAGGAGGGTGGCCGTATGAATGAATTCAATGACGGCACCAAGGTCGATGTGGGCGGTGCCCTGGTAACCGAGCGATCGCGCTGCCAGTAACAGTGTTATTGGCCGTAACCGTTTACCCCCAGCGTCAACGATGTAGCGGCCGATTTCTCGTATAAGCGGAATATCAGATTCAATCTGATTTTCAATGTGTCGCTTGATCGCAGAAAGATCATCGGACACCAGAGTCATGATCTCAGCAAGTAACGCGCCCGAATGGGTTGTTGCTGGCTGCAACTGCCTCTTGTTTGGTTGTAAATTGGACGGTGTTGGCATGGGTCGACTGCTCATACTTAGGTATATCTACTGGTGAAAGGCCAATTGACGGTGCTCGGCCGATGAAATAAAATTCGGCGCCGATTTGAAGTTATTTGCGCCTTGATCACTCCAATATTGCCCGAATATCAGCGGAGACACAATAATGTATGCGGTTGTTAGAACAGGTGGAAAGCAGTATCGGCTTGGAGTTGGAGACAGTGTCAAAGTCGAAAAACTATCTGAAGAGGTAGGAGACATTGTCGAATTATCGCAGATACTGATGGTCTCGGATGGGGCTGAGGTAAAAGTCGGTACACCGCTTGTGAAGGGCGCGTCGGTCAAAGCGGAGATTGTCGGACATGGGCGCAGCAAAAAAATAAGAGTGTTTAAAATGAAGCGCCGAAAAAAATATCGCCGTACACAAGGTCATCGACAAGCGTTTACCCAGTTGAAGGTCACCGAGATAAACGCCTAAGCTCAAGCTCAGAGGAATTAATTCATGGCGCATAAGAAGGCAGGAGGCAGTTCGAGGAACGGTCGCGACTCGGAATCGAAGAGACTTGGCGTTAAGCGATATGCCGGTCAGACTGTGCGCGCAGGCAATATCATCATACGTCAGCGCGGCAGTTCATTTCATCCGGGTGTAAACGTCGGTATGGGTAAGGACTTCACTTTGTTTGCGCTGACAGAAGGTAAAGTCAAGTTCGACGTCAAAGGCCCTAAGAGCCGAAGAACCGTGAGCGTGCTTGCCGAAAGCTGAGCGATTGTCACAAAAGGTTCTGCGAAATGCCCCGCCGAATGAGCGGGGTTTTTTGTAACGAGGCGATTCCGGATGAAATTCATAGACGAAGCCATTATCGAGGTTTGTGCCGGCAGGGGTGGAGATGGATGCCTGAGTTTCAGGCGTGAGAAATTTGTCCCGCGTGGCGGGCCTGACGGTGGTGATGGTGGTCGCGGAGGCGACGTTGTGCTTGTGAGCGATGGTGGTATCAATTCGCTGGCGCAGTTCCGGTACAAGCGAAAGTTTTCAGCTGTCAACGGTCAGGGGGGAGCAGGTCGAAACAGGACAGGTGCTGGGGGTGACGACTGTCGTATTCGTGTGCCGGCGGGAACGTTGGTATTCGATGCGGATACCAAAGAAAGAATCACGGATTTGAATCGATCAGACACAGCATTTGTCGTGGCGCAAGGCGGCCGTGGCGGAGTTGGCAATATGCGTTTTAAGTCCAGTACCAACCGAGCGCCAAGGCGGACTGTGCCAGGGACGCCTGGTGATGCACGCACACTTCGGCTCGAATTGCAGGTATTGGCGGATGTAGGTTTATTGGGGCTTCCCAATGCGGGTAAGTCGACATTCTTGCGTGCCGTTTCACAAGCAAGGCCCAAAGTCGCCGATTATCCATTTACTACTTTACATCCTGAACTCGGTGTTGTTGACGTCGATTCAGACAGCAGTTTCGTGATCGCAGATATACCCGGGCTTATCAAAGGCGCTGCAACAGGAGTCGGCTTAGGGGTCCGCTTCCTCAATCACCTGAAGCGGACTCGGCTTCTTCTTCATATGGTAGATATTGGGCCTGAGACATCGAACGACCCAGTGGCGGATATTCAAACGGTTGAACACGAGTTGGCAGAATTTGACGCCGAGCTTGCGGGTAGACCACGCTGGCTTGTATTGAATAAGGTAGACCTAATGTCAGATGAGGAAGCTGACCAAATTCTCAAAGCTTTGGTTGAATCGCTGAGTTGGACATCACCCAGCTTTATTGTTTCTGGCTTTACGGGCAAAGGGTGTCGCGGGGTAATGCTTGAGGTTCAACGCTGGCTCGCCCAACTGGATCGATCGGCGTAACAATGAAAGTAACGGATAGGCGTTGGGTGGTAAAGATTGGGAGTGCGTTGTTAACCGATCTGACCTCAGGTCTGGATCGACGGATGATTACGCGGCTGGTTGGTGAGGTGGTTGAGTTGCGTGAGCGGGGCGTGGACGTTGTACTGGTGTCTTCGGGGTCTATTGTTGAGGGGATGCAACGTCTCGGGTGGCACGAACGACCCAGAGAATTATATAGACTTCAGGCGGCTGCCGCGGTTGGTCAGATGGGGTTGGTTGAGACCTACCAGAGAGCATTTAGCGAGTACGGTGTACAAGCAGCCCAGGTTTTGCTGACTGATGCCGATCTCACAGATCGTAGCCGATACCTGAATGCACGAAGTGCATTACGGACACTACTTCAGCTTGGCACGGTACCCGTTGTGAATGAAAACGACAGCGTGGTAACACAGGAGATCAGGTTCGGTGACAACGATACACTGGCCGCTCTGGTGGCCAACCTGATTGAAGCGGAGTATTTGCTGATCTTAACCGATCAGGAAGGTCTGTATGACCGGAATCCCGACTCAGCAGAGGACGCCCAGTTAATACGGGAAGGCGTGGCGGGTGATCCGCTGTTGGAGCAATACGCCGGCCCGGGCAATAAATTGGGTCGTGGCGGTATGTTGACAAAACTGCAGGCAGCCGGGAAAGCAGCCCGATCGGGCGCATCGACCATCATATTGTCAGGCCGCCATGCTGGACGCTTGACCGAGGTGCTCGACGGTCGTGTTGAAGGTACGTTGCTGAAGGCGGGGTCTGGGCGTCTGACAGCTCGAAAACAATGGCTTGCCGGTCGACTGCGGGCGAGTGGTCGATTGTTGCTGGATTCTGGTGCTGTTAAGGTGCTGACTCAGTCGGGGCGTAGCTTACTGCCTGTGGGTGTCCGTGCCGTTGAAGGCGTGTTCGAAAGAGGGGAACTGGTCGACTGTGTCGACGAAACCACAGGCTTGGTTATCGCGCGTGGGCTGGTTAATTACAGTTCAGTTGAGGCCAG
This sequence comes from Gammaproteobacteria bacterium REDSEA-S15_B12, assembly GCA_001629395.1. Taxonomy (GTDB): domain Bacteria; phylum Pseudomonadota; class Gammaproteobacteria; order Arenicellales; family UBA868; genus REDSEA-S09-B13. The sequence continues at coordinate 3,798 of LUSG01000306.1, forward strand.
CCAGATTATTGGACAGCCCAGCGCTAAGATCGAACAGATTCTGGGGTATGTTGATGAACCCGAATTGATACACCGTGACAATATCGTGATTCAGTGACGATAAGCGTCCAGAAATTAAACCGAGCGAGATTAGCTTGCGTGAGCTTTTAGGCGGGCATTCAGGCGGCTTTTCAATCGGGCAGCCTTGTTTCGGTGTTCGAGACCTTTGCGAGCCGATTGATCAATTTTTGACACGGCTTCCCGATAGGATGCTGTGGCCGCTTCTTTGTCCTCGCTTTCGAGTGATTTGAGGAATACTTTGATGCTGGTACGCATCGATGAGCGTTGCGACATGTTCCGAGCGCGATGTACCGTCGCTTGACGCGCCCGTTTTTTAGCCTGGAGTGTATTTGCCAAACCGTGTTCTCTTATAGATATTACTGCAAAAATGAGGCGCAAGTATCTTCATCCGACACCTGTTTGTCAATCGAAAATTCGAGTGTTGTGCCCAAAATGAGGTTAGCCACTGGACCTTTTTGTAGGTGCTAATGGACTGTTAGGACTATGGTTTTGCATAAGATGTTCGCTCTGGTAGATTTCCGCCAAGCTTCATTCGTCTCTCTTTAATATGTTGCGTTCAGAATTCCCAATTTTTTTCGGCGAATATTTGCCGAGGGTGCTTTTTCGGCGGGTTTTGTACCGGTCTATGCAGAATACGAATCTCGGTATCCAGTCCCCCAGGTGAGAGTCTTTCTGGACCTGATGTTGGGCCGGCTCGCACTGATTCTGCTGGTTTTTACTCTGTTGGGGGTTCTGGGAGCGCCATGGCTGGTAACGATAATCGCGCCAGGATTTGTTGAGCATGCCGATAAGTACGCAGCGACCGTGGACGCTCTTCGATTTACTTTCCCGTATCTTTTCTTTGTTTCGCTGGTTGCTATGGCGGGTGGAATTCTCAATACCCGAGGTCGATTTGCAGTCCCTGCAGTCACGCCGGTTTTCTTGAACCTGTGTTTGATCGGTGCTGTCATTTGGGCAGTTCCGTTTGCTAGCAATAAAGCGCTTACCCTTGGTGTCGGTGTGCTCGTAGCCGGAGTGGTCCAGCTTGGTTTCCAGTTACCTTTTTTGGCCTTCGAGAAGCGCCTACCTTTCCCAAAACTAAAGGCTGGAAAAGACTCCCAGGCAGTGGCGGCTGAGGGTGTCGGGCGGGTCTTCACGCTGATGCTGCCAGCACTGTTTGGCGTGTCAGTTGCCCAGATCAACTTGCTTATTAATACCATTCTGGCCTCATTTCTGGTAACAGGAAGCGTTTCCTGGCTGTATTACTCCGATCGACTGATGGAGTTCCCAGTGGGTGTTTTCGGGATCGCCCTGGCAACAGTGATTTTGCCAAAACTGTCTAAACAGGTCGCGGAAAATGCGATAAAGGAATACCGCGAGACTATCGATTGGGCGTTACGTCTGGTATTGCTGGTGGTGTTTCCCGCTGCGGTCGCACTGGTCGCGCTTGCTTATCCGCTTATGGTGACGTTATTTCAGTACGGTAAATTTTCTGTCGAAGATGCGCGCATGGCATCCCAGAGCCTAGTCGCTTTCTCGCCGGGCTTAATCGGTTTTGTTCTGGTGAAGGTCCTGGCACCTGCGTTTTATGCCAGAAAAGATACTAAAACACCGGTCCGAGCAGGCGTTGTTGCGATGATTGTAAACGGCCTGTGCGCAGCCACACTGACGCTGGCGGTGCCGTTGGGGCATGTAGGCTTGGCAGCAGCGACGTCGATATCAGGCCTGGTCAATGCGGGGCTGCTATATCGCTATTTAGTTCGTGATTCGGGATATTCGTCGGGGCCGGACATGGGTGTTTTTGCAGTTAAAACAGCGGCCGCGGCTATCGTGATGGGTGTCGTACTGTGGTTCGGTGTGCCGGAACCGCAGTCCTGGGTTGCTGCATCGGTCACTGGGCGATTGTGGCAGCTGGTAATGTGGGTGCCGGCAGGAACAGTAGTATATTTCGTGTGCTTATATGTGGTCGGTCTAAATCCACACCGCCTATTTCAACGTCAGACTTAGATAGCGACTTGTGAACTGCGTCAAGCAATCAGGATCAGCAGTTATCGTACAGATTGGCAGTCCCGCCGACTCCAAGCTGTATGTGCTTGCGGAGGCTTCGGAGTTGTTACCTGTTGTCAGAAAGATCACTGAAAACGCGTATGGACAGTTGTCCAGGCTTGATCAACGGCTCGAATTGATGCTGCTGTGTGACCCCCGACGAATTGCGATTGCCGATGAGTACGAGAAACTTGTCCGCAAGTGGATCGCCAGTATAACCAGACTGGGTGCGATACCCAACGGCCTGTGGCGGGTCGATTTCGATACTGGTGAAGGTTATCTCTGTTGGCGGTTTCCGGAGTTGAAAATCGGATACTTTCGGGATTACGACAGCGAGTTTGATGATCGAAAGCCCGTAAAATCATTGATTGAAGAGACAGCACCAGTTTGGGCCTAAATGGTACGGTTAAACGATTTTTCCTGATATGCCGGAAAGCAAATAGCTATGGAACTGATCAGAGGGCGCCAGAATATCTCCAGCAGCGCAAAACCGAGTGTCGTGTCGATTGGTAATTTTGATGGTGTTCACCTGGGACATCTGAGGTTGATAGAAATGCTGCAAAGAGAGGCACATCGTGCCGGTGTTCCGTCAACAGTATTGACTTTTGACCCGCATCCCCACGAATTCTTCGATGCGACAACAGCACCCCCGAGGCTGTCGACTTTTCGGGAAAAACTCGAGCAATTAGATAAAGCCGGGGTCGATAAGGTGGTGTGTCTCCGATTTAATGCGCTGTTGGCGGGAATGTCGGCTGAGGAATTTGTGGAGGTATATCTAATCAACGGATTGGGTGTACGAGCCCTGATTGTTGGTGATGATTTCAGATTTGGACGTGATCGAAAAGGAGATTTCAGCCTGCTGCAAGAAATAGGCCAACAAGCTGATTTCGCAGTCAGTTCAGTTGATACTTTTGTTGTTGACGATCACCGGGTCAGTAGTTCACGAATTCGCCAGATTTTGCAGGATGCTGACTTTCCCCTGGCAGAGCGCTTATTGGGCCGGCCATTTACTATCACTGCTCGAGTCGCACATGGCGATAAGCGGGGCCGGACATGGGGGTTTCCAACCGCAAATTTGATGCTTCGACACAGTAACTTACCGGTCGGGGGCGTCTATGCGGCAACTGTGCGTCGATGTGATGGTGAAAGGCTTCATGGTGTCGTCAATGTGGGATTTCGACCGACAGTTGGGGGTAAGCGATTTCTGGTTGAAGTGCACCTTCTGAATTACAATGAGACACTTTACGGGCAGCGACTGACGGTTGAGTTCAGGAACAAGATACGGCCAGAAAAACATTTCGAGTCTTTCGATGCATTAAAAGTACAGATCGGCCGGGATATTCACCAGGCACGCGAGTTTTTGAGCCAGATGTATCCTCTATGAGATTTTGTGATGCGTCTGAAATGTGATCTCGCTGGATCGTTATATTTGGTTGGTGCGGGGGCCATAGTGGTGCTCGATCGACTGACAAAACAGTTAGCGGTGGATAGACTTGACCTAGGCGAGGTCTACACTGTTGTGCCTGGGTTTAATTTGGCACTGGTATTGAATGAGGGCGCGGCATTCGGTTTTCTGGCTGAGTCAGGTGGCTGGCAGCGATGGTTTTTTGTCATGGTGGGGGTCGTCATAAGCGCTCTGATAACGACAACACTTCTTCGACCGGGTGCGGCCAGCGGCTTCTTCAGACTCGGCCTTATGTTTATTTTGGGAGGCGCCGTGGGAAACATCATAGACCGTGTCAGTCAAGGGTATGTAATCGATTTCGTCGATCTGCATTGGCAGGCTTGGCACTGGCCGGCTTTCAATGTGGCGGATGTGGGAATAACTGTGGGTGCATTGGTTGTTCTATTTGACGTATTCGGGTCACTCCGCAGGGCACCAGGGACGCGTTGATTTGTGCGGCCTGAACAAGGTTGTCACTGGGAATGAAACCGTGCTGTTTCACTATCGGGTGCTGCTTGCCGATGGTCGTGTTATCGAATCCTCGGGAGCAAATCCCGAGAGTGTGTGTCTGGGGGAGGGCGCTCTACCTGTGAAGCTGGAAGAAACTTTCACGGGCCGAAATTTGGGTGAGACTTATCATATTGATATCGATGCCGAAGAGCAGGTCTTCGGGGTAGCAGACGATGACAACACGATCATTCTCCCTCTCAGTGAGTTTCCATCTGGAGTCGAGCCGGTTGTTGGTGCCTTGTTTGAATTTGACCTTCCTTATGGCGCTGTGTCAGCGGGTCGTGTGATTCGTGTTGAAGGTCAAAATGTTTTGATGGATTTTAATCATCCGCTTATCGGTAAGAACGTACGCTACGAGATCAAGATTGTGGCGGTTCAGGCAGGCTCGTAGGGACGCTAAAAGATCGTGGCAAAATCGGATTTAGCACTGATCAAAGCTCGGTTGTCCCTGGCCAGTCCGCGGGGGTTTTGTGCCGGTGTGGATCGTGCAATTGAGATCGTCCAAACAGCGATAACGCGCTATGGCCCACCTGTCTATGTTCGGCACGAAGTAGTCCACAATCGCAGTGTGGTCGACCAACTCCGTTCGGCTGGTGCGGTATTTGTGGATGAGTTGTACGAGGTACCAGACGAATCCATCGTCATTTTCAGTGCGCACGGGGTATCTCGAGAAGTTCAGCAGGAGGCGGCGAATCGGAATCTCAAGGTATTCGATGCGACATGCCCTCTGGTCACCAAGGTGCATTCAGAGGTCGCACGCTATGGGCGGGAAGGCAAAGTTGTTATTCTGGTCGGGCACGCTGGCCATCCCGAAGTCGAGGGGACACTCGGTCGGGCGACGGGCGAGATCCATCTGGTGGAATCCAGCGAAGACGTTATTTCTCTAACGGTTTCAACGCCCCAGTCGATAGCCTATGTCACACAAACGACATTGTCGATCGATGATACAAAGAAGATTGTGGATCGTCTCAAAGTTCGATTCCCAGCAATTGAAGGTCCACGCCGCGATGATATCTGCTACGCGACACAGAATCGGCAAGATGCCGTAAAGAAGCTGGCAGAAAGCTGTGAGTTGATACTCGTTGTTGGTTCTGAAAACAGTTCAAACTCGAACCGTCTGCGTGAGATTGCCGAAAGGCAGGGGCGTACAGCGTATCTGATCGATGGTGCCCAGGACATACAATCGGAATGGCTAAGTAAGGTCTCAACAATAGGTATAACAGCTGGAGCATCGGCGCCTGAGGCGTTGGTTGCGAATGTTATCCAGGAACTACAGGCAAGAGGTGGAGAACTCGTAGATGGACAATCTACCGTAGACGAAGGGGTGTCTTTTACGCTACCACCCGAACTGAAAGATCTGTAAAAGCGACGGTGTTGTTAGGCAGGCTGGTGGTGGAAAGAATATAATGAGCACACTCACATATCGTTGAAACGCGTCCGAACCTAAACCGATTGTGCCGGTGTAGCTCAGTTGGCAGAGCAGGGCATTCGTAATGCTCAGGTCGGAGGTTCAAATCCTCTCGCCGGCACCATTTTCACGTTCAACAGCATTTCTTCAACTGAGAATTTCCAATTAACACGACTGAAAAAGATGTGGCTCTCTCAGGCCTCTCCCAGAAACAAGTCCTGGTAACCGGTGGGGCGGGCTTCTTGGGTTCACACTTGTGCGAGGCTCTGGTCGGAGAGGGGGCGGATGTATTGTGTCTGGATAATTTCTATACCGGGTCAAGAGCCAACATACAACACCTACTGGGGAAACCGAACTTCGAATTGCTTCGTCACGATGTTACTTTCCCGTTATATATTGAGGTTGATGAGGTCTACAATCTCGCCT
>LUSG01000307.1 GCA_001629395.1 Gammaproteobacteria bacterium REDSEA-S15_B12
GATCTATATCATGCGTGGCTCACGAGGGTTGACTGGACGGGATCTGGATAAGGTTGTCCATTTTCCAGAAAGCTCAAAGCCAGAACCACTGATTTCGAAGAAGCTGATCAGAGGGGTGTCAGAGCGTGTGGACTGTTTTGGACATGTGGTCGTTAATTTAAACGAAAGGGAGGCAGAGCAAGCGGTAGATGAGTTGCTTGCGTTGGGTGTCGAGGCGATTGCCGTATGTTTTCTCTGGTCATTCAAGCATCCAGCGCATGAAATGCGTATACGTGAGATTGTGCGCGCTAAATCACCGGACGTATTCGTTACTCTGTCATCAGACCTTGTCCCGAAGTGGGGTGAATATGAAAGAACGACTGCGGTAGCTCTGAATGCCTATATCGGTCCGGTGACCTCGAGCTATCTACGGGAACTGGACGTGGAACTCAACGACTACGGTTATCAGCACCCGCTTCAAATCACTCAATGTGGCGGCGGTACGATTTCAGTGAACCGAGCTATAGAAGCACCATTGTTGACCCTTGATTCTGGACCTGTTTCGGGTGTGATTGGCTCGCAATTTCTAAGTGAGTTAATGGGTTACAACAATGTAATCACAACAGACATGGGGGGAACTTCTTTTGACGTCGGCATCATATCTGACGGTGAGCCGGCATTTACCTACGTCAGCAACGTCAACCAGTATGAGTATTTTTTACCAAAGATCGACATACAGGCGGTTGGGAATGGCGGAGGCAGCCTCGTTCGGGTCGATCCGACGACGGGTGTACTTCGCGTAGGTCCGGAGAGTGCTGGCGCTGTACCAGGTCCGATCTGTTATGACCAGGGTGGTGAGATACCCACAGTGACTGACGCTGCGCTAGTTCTGGGATATATCGCGGTGGATTCTTTTGCGAATGGAACCATCCAACTCAATCGTGGGAATGCCGAAGACGCGATTGCGAAAATTGGAGAGCAGTTGGGGCTGGATTTAATGGAAACGGCTGCTGGAATTGTCAAGATCTCGGAATTCCAGATGGCTGACTTGATTCGGCGTATGACCATCCAAAAAGGGTTTGATCCTCGAGATTTCGTTTTGTTCGCCTTTGGTGGCGCTGGGCCGATGCATGCTGGAGTGTTTGCTTTTGAATTGGGAGTGCAGAGAGTAATTGTCCCACAGGGGAATATCGCCTCCACCTGGTGTGGGTTCGGTGCTGCTTCAGCGGATATCCTGCATATCGTTGAACAGGTCGACATTATGCTTTCACCATTCAATGCTGCAGCACTCAATGAGCGTTTTGACAGCTTACGACAACGGGTGAATGAACAATTTGCCGAAGACGGTGTTCCGACCGATCAGCAACAGTTACAGATTTCGCTAGATATGCGGCATAAAGGCCAGATTAATGAGGTGGAGGTGGTTATAACGACTCCCTTGAGTGACCGCGATGTTGAAACACTACACGCACAATTTCTGGAGCGCTACGAGCTTATCTACGGTAAAGGAGCCTCACTGCCCTGGGCAAAACTGGAGGCGGTAACTTTCAGGATTCGGGCGTTTGCCAAGACGCCAGAGCCGGATCTAGTACCGCAGGAAATCAGCGGATCTCAGGTTGAGCCTGTAGCGCAGGTTTCCGTCCGCCCCATTTACTGGTCGGAGCCCAAGCTGACTGTGGAAACACCAATCTATAGCGGAGCTAAGTTGATGTCCGGCAATCAGATCTGTGGGCCTGCTGTCATTGAGACCACTGACACCACTCTGGTGGTGCATCCTGGACGGCAGGTCGATGTGGATACATTCGGCAATTTTGTCCTTAGCCTTTCTTGATCGAGATATCAGTAATGTCAGAAACAGAATTGAAAAAAATATCGGAGATGCCGGCCGATAGCCTTACTGGAGCCAACAATCCTTACGTGCCGGGTAGAGAATTGCATTATGCGGCAAAGCTGACTCTCCACAGAGATTACGATACGGATTTAGATCCCGTTACCTTCGAAGTAATTCGCCATGCATTATGGAATATCAATGAAGAGCATGGTGGAACGATCCAGAGAGTTTCAGGCTCTCCCGTTGCAATGTATGCACTGGACCTAAATCCAACAATCATGACTGAAGATGCTGAATTCGTCTATGTCGGACCTTACATGCAGTACATGTCGGGTGTCGCCGATACGCAGGTGAAATGGATCCTCGAGTATCGTAGTGACAATCCGGGAATTTTCGATGGTGACATGTTTCTTGCTAATGACCCGTGGGTGGGTGCACCTCATCAGCAGGATGTGATGTTGGTTTGTCCGGTGTTCTGGGAGGGTGAACTGTTTGCCTGGATCACCAACTGTTTGCATCAGTACGACATCGGTGGTGCTACACCAGGGAGTTTTTGTCCAGCAGCTGAATCGTCTTTTGATGAAGGTATCAGTTTGCCACCGGTTAAGATAATCGAAGGGTTGGAAATTCGTCGAGATATTGAAGAGGTTTATTTACGATCTTCACGAAAACCTGAAATGGTTGCTTTGGATTTCCGTGCCCAAATGGTGGGTAACAGTTCAGCCCGCAAGCGTTTATTGGAACTGATTCGACGTTACGGCCCGGCTACGGTGAAGGGTGTGATGAAAAAGATTATTGCTGACAGCGAAACGAGTTACCTCGAGAAGATGGCACGATTACCTGATGGTGTGTGGCAGGATCGAACTTACGTGGAGTGTTGCCGCCCTGGCGATCGGCAAACCTATCAAGTGATTCTGACCATTCGAAAGAAAGGAGATCGACTGATTTTCGAGAACGAAGGTACAGCCCCGCAGGATGGCGCTATGAATGCCACCTATTCGGGCTGGCGGGGCTCGCAGATTGTCGCGATAAATCAGCTGCTATGCTGGGATCAACATTTTGCGCCGGCTGGCGCGCTCCGACACATTGATTTCGATCCAACACTGGGTACTTTTACCTGTGCCAGGCATCCGGCGTCTGTATCGACAGCGCCGGTACAGGCCATGGAGATTTCGCTTTATCCAACCTATAACGCGATGTCAAAGATGATTTTCAGTGATCCCGAGATGCGTCGGGATATTATATGTATTGGTGGTACGAGTCAGTGGCCTGCCACAATTTTTCGAGGAATTGATCAATGGGGTGAGAGCTACGGCTATATCCTTGTGGATCCGATAGGCGGAGCGATTGGTGCATTCTCCCATGCGGACGGTATTTCTACAGGTGGTCAGGCCCGGACGCCGATCTGTAAGATGCCGAACATTGAACATACGGAGCAGGATTTTCCAGTACTGTTTTTGTATCGGAAGGAAGTGCCTGATTCTGGCGGTGCCGGGAAATACCGCGGTGGAATGTCTGCAGAGAGTTGCTTTATACCGCACAACACAGAATCGATTACGCAGGACACGTTGTCATCTGGAAATGCGACGCCTACTGGCACAGGTATGATGGGTGGTTATCCAGGTGCGACCAATGAGTACAAATATAAACGTAATTCAGATATACAGGACCGTATCGATTCTAGCCAGATGGTTGATGATATTTCAGAATTGAATGGTGATGAAGTGATCTTGCAGCTACGACAAGTCGATTTTCAACAACAGCCTATGGATGTTTATTCAGTGGTCTGCAGCGCAGCGGGTGGATTTGGTGACCCCCTGGATCGAGATACAAATCACGTTCAAATGGATATAGAAGGAAACGCGGTTACCGTTGAGGCTGCCCGCGAAATTTATGGTGTAATCGTCGACCCAGACACACTAGAGGTGAATCAGGATGCGACTAGTAAGCTGCGAACTGAGACCCTCGCTACCCGTTTGACGGGTTACAGCGGAACGCCAATTCGCTGTAACGGTGAAATTGTGATGCACGTGACGGAGAATCTTGACCTACGTAGGGACACCGGTGACGAGGTTTACTGTTGTGCCAAGTGCCAAACAGAGGTTGGGCCTCTGGGAAGTAACTACAAGGAACACTGTATCCGCGTGGACGAGCCCGTCTCAAAGTCGAATCTATTGATTGGAGAGCCCAGTCGATTCATCGATGACACACCAGAATTTCGGCAATTCTTCTGTCCTGGTTGCGGTACCTTGATCGAGAATGAGATTGCCATGTGTGGCGAACCTGTTTTGATGGATATTCATATTGAAAAATAAGCAGTCTTACGTCGACAAATATTAGACGTCGTAGCCGGTCTCGCACAAACAGCAACAGGAGGATGCATGGCGAACCCAAGAGCTGATTACTCCCCTATTTTTCATCGACCACCGTTAAAGTTGCCAGGTAATGCGCGTATTGCGATTTGGCCGGTTATTAACGTGGAGGAATGGGATATCAATGAGACTATGGCGCGGGCGGTGTTACCAACTCCGCAGGGTGTAGGCGTTACTCCCGATATCGCTAACTTCGGCTGGTTTGACTACGGTCTTCGAGTTGGGTTCTGGCGCTTTAAGCAGGTCTTGGATCGACATGGAATTCGCGCCACGGTAAGTCTGAACGCGTCTGTCTGTCAGAGTTACCCGCAGCTGGTGCAGGAGAGTCTTGACGCGGGTTGGGAAATGCTCGGGCACGGCTTTATCCAGCGAGTGATCAACAAGGAGCCTGACGAGCGGGCAGTGATCAGGCGGACAATCGAGACCATCGAAGCATTTACTGGTGAGAAACTACGCGGCTGGATGGGGCCAGGCCTAGCAGAGACATTTGACACACCCGATATCCTCGCAGACGAGGGTATCGAATATGTTGCAGACTGGTGTAACGATGATCAACCCTACCAGATGATAGTAAATTCTGGTCGTCTTGTTGCCGTGCCCTACACACTGGAAC
>LUSG01000308.1 GCA_001629395.1 Gammaproteobacteria bacterium REDSEA-S15_B12
TACTAATGAGCTTAGCCAATTTCATTTTCTATCCTCCACAGTAAGTTTCTTGTTGTGCAATGGACCAATAGCCTGACAAGTAAAGTCTAGCCCAATAACCCATAGTCGCAGAAGGGAATCTTAGAGTCAATTGACTGACTGCCCCAGATGTAAATCGTGGAATTCAAGACATTTCGTTCGCTCAATGATGCGAAACGATTGTTGTAATTAGTTCCGCCATTGGGAGTTAAATCGATCGTACTGACCGAACGCGCTCGATTAGGATCACAAGAAAAGCCAGTAAAATGCTGGGAAGCCAGATCATCGTAATAGACCATAGCGCACCAGCACCGAGAATGAATCGGATGAATCTTTGGACCATTGAAAGACGCCCTGTGACAGGATCTACTCCCGCAAAGCAAGCCGCAAACATCCATATAGCCGCAATCAACCGAATCACTGTTCCAGCCAATTCGCTCCATGTAAACCCATCAACTACTAACAACAATGACGGTGAATAAACAAAAACATAGGGAACAAGCAGGCCAATCACCGATAGACGAAGCGCAATCAAGGAGGTCGCCAGCGGATAACCGCCCGCAATGGGTGCAGCGACATAACAACCGTACGCTATCGGCGGTACGATTGAGGAGTAAACCGCGTAGTACAGCACAAACATATGTGCCGCAATTGGATCGACGCCAGCCTTGATTATGGCCGGCGCGATCATAATCGCAATAATGAGGTAGGCAGGCAGCGTCGGCAATCCCATACCGAGTATCAATGCTCCAAACATTGCCAGCAGCAACGCAATAATCAGATAACTTTCTCCAAATGATGAAATTGCAATGGCAAAACGTATTGCGATACCCGTCTCATTGACCACCCCGAGTACGATACCGATGAGTGCAACTGCAACCATGATATTCGCCGCAGACACCCCACCCAACGAAAATGCTTTGACTATCTTGATGGGTTGTCGCCTGAATTCAGGGCTGAGCACAAGCCCAGTCAACAAAGCCGTCATCAACCCGATAAAGCCTGACATGGACGGCGAATAGCCCAATAGAAAGGCTGTCATCAGGGTTGCTAACGGCAATACAAATAGCAGGGCATTGACCCAATCGCGCTGGGTCAGGCTTGGTATTTTCACACCGCTGACTGATTCGTGACCCAAACGAAGCGCTTCCCCGTACACCTGGGCAAACAAACTGATGTACTTGAACACAGCCGGTAGAGCCGCCGCTGCTATCAGCAACAGGTAGGGCTCCCCCAATAGGTCAGCCATCACAAACACGGCGGCAGCCATAATTGGTGGCGTCAACTGGCCGCCGGATGAAGCGGATGCTTCGACTGCAGCTGCAAAATTGTTTGAATAGCCCTGTTTCTTGATCATCGGAATAGTGAACACGCCGGTTCCAGCAATGTTTGCTGCAACGGAACCACTCATCATGCCGAACAATGCACTGGCAACAATTGCGGCATGGGCAGCGCCCCCGCGAATTCGAGCAGTCAGCACCGTTGATATTTTGATGAGGCTGTCTCCGGCACCGGTCTGACTCATCATTGCGCCAAGGATCAGGAAGACAAGTACGGTATTGAAAACTAGTCCTGTAACGCGTCCGAAGACGCCATCGAATGAGTACCACGCGATCTGCATAAAATTACTCAGATCCATTCCGAAATGCTGTAGGACTCCGGGGAGATGCGGCCCCGCAAAACCAAAGGAAACGAAACAAAAGGCAAGAATTACCAAAGACCAGCCCCAGGCTCGACGGGTTGCTTCAAGCAGACCCACCAGTCCCAGTGCAACCCATCGCCACTGGCTGGCCTTAATCTGGCCTGCGAGCGGATTCGCAGTTAATGCAACACTAAACCCTACGGCAACAGCGATAAAACGTATATCGGCTTCGTCTATCAATGCAGCTGTAATCGAATAAACGATAAAACACGAAAAAAGTAAGCCAATACCACCGGCTACCTGCTGAACGGTCTGCGTTGACGGGCTAATTTTCATCGATGACTGCTACTTCTTTCCATTTTACGTCCTCTGCTGACACAAGAATTCGTTAGCGTACCCGGTACGACCGATTGTCGTTGATCAAGCATTCTAAACCCGTTGTTTGCGCTGCCAGTACCTAAGTACTCGCCGACGACAAGTCCAGTTTATCCATCCTTTGATCAGTACATATTAATGCTGTTCTATGCATTTCATTCAATGCGTTCAACCGGTAGACGACTGGACACCTGGCAACGTTTCATCCTATAACCTCGTTGCAACCCTAGGTACATACTCAAATGCTAGACAAAAAACCTATTTTTAGAGCCGATCATGTCGGCAGCTTGTTACGCCCGCAGGCGGTGAAAGACGCCCGAAAAGCTTGCCTCGAGGATGCCACTATCGATTCTGCAGCCCTGGCACAGGTCGAAGACAAAGCCATCCGCCAGGCCGTCGTCATGCAGCAATCGGCTGGACTCAAGGCAGTTACTGACGGTGAATACCGGCGCTCGTTCTGGCACTACGACTTCATGGGCCACCTGACCGGTTTCGAGCTGGTTGAACGTGACCAGGGCCTTAAGTTCTCGGGCGCCGTCCTTCGGCCGATTTTCCCGACGATCCCGGGCAAACTGGATTTTCCCGACGATCATCCCATGCTCGCCCATTTTACGTACCTCGCATCGGTGGCCGATGTGCAACCGAAAATCTCAATACCAGGCCCGAGTTGCTGCCATTTTAGAACAGCTGCTTCGGACATCCTGCCCGCGGAATACGCTGATCTCGACGTTTTATTCGCTGATATCACGGCGACCTACGCGAAAGCGGTCAAGGCTTTTTATGTTGCGGGCTGCAGGTATCTCCAGATGGACGACATTTTTTTTGCCTACCTGTGCGATCCCAAGATTAGAGCCGAAAAAAAAGAACAAGGATTTGATCCGGACTGGCTGGTCTCACGCTACGCCCAGATGATGTGCGAGGCTATCCAGGACCGACCGTCTGACATGACCATCGCCATGCACGTGTGCCGTGGTAATTTCCAGTCGACCTGGATGGCAGAAGGTGCCTACGACCCAGTGGCCGATGCGGTGTTTAATCAGACAGGCATCGATGTGTTTTTTCTGGAGTACGACACAGAACGCGCGGGCGGCCTCGCACCATTGCGTCTGCTACCAAAAGGTAACCAGCGAGTAATGGTTGGCTTCATCACAACTAAATCAGGCGAACTTGAAAGCCCTGATACTCTGCGTCGTAAATTCGACGAGGCATCGAAATACGTCGACCTCGGTCAGCTCGGCATCGCACCGCAATGTGGCTTCGCCTCGACCGAAGAAGGCAACAGACTGACTGAAGACGAACAAAGACAAAAACTCGAACTGGTGACAGAAACAGCCGAACGCATCTGGGGCAGTGTCTGAGCAGACACTCGATCGATGCTGCTGATTTGACTGCCTCGGTTTAGCTCAGGTCCGGCGGCACCACCGGCCAGATACCTCTTTCCCGTGCGGTCTGTTCATCCCAGCAGCCAATCACAATTCCCGGAGGCTCCCTGCCCGACATGGCATTGATCCTGTCAGGGGAGAGCGTCGTACGGGTGTGATGACGGCAGGCCCATTCAAATATCGCGGTATGTAGACGATCCCGTTCGCTGGCATACGCCGGATCTTCACCGAGATCATTGAGTTCCTGTGGATCATTTTCGAGATCAAACAGCATTGGCCGAAATCCATGGGCATATACATACTTCCAGTGCTGATCACAGGCCATGATCAGTCGTGCGTCGGCCTGGTCTATCCCCAAAGCTAACCGCGCCCGACGGGTCGCATAGTCGTATTCGGAAATTGCGACCTCACGCCACGGTACACCGGTTTGGTTATTCAACAAAGGCGTCAGCGAACAGCCTTCGATAAATTGTGGGCAAGGATCACCCCCGAAAAATTCGAGAAAGGTAGGTGCCAGGTCGATACTTTCCACCAGTGCCTGGCTTGCCGACCCGCGGGTGGCATCCGCAGATGCCCGCGGATCATAAATAATCAGCGGAATACGAACGGAAGGTTCGTGAAACAGGTCTTTCTCGCCCATCCAGTGATCACCCAGATAGTCACCATGATCAGAGGTAAATACGATCATGGTGTTTTCAAATAGGCCCTTTGCATCAAGGTAGTCAAACAGTATTCCCATTTGGTCGTCGATCTGCTTGACCAGACCCATGTAGGCCGGGATCACCCGTTCGCGGACCTTGTCGTCTGAAAGCGTACGGCAAACCGGATGGTTCTGGAACGCACCGTACACAGGGTGCGGATTCTCCCTTTCATCTCCCGAACGAACCACAGGGATAATATCGTCAACACTCTCCCGGCAGAATGCTATGCCGATGATGGCTTTAAAACTATTACTACTAATCCGTGTGGAGAGAT
>LUSG01000309.1 GCA_001629395.1 Gammaproteobacteria bacterium REDSEA-S15_B12
GGCGCCGATCCCTTGGATTCGCGATGGCGGATCATCAGATTACGCCGACGTGCATTGGTCGGAGGCCCGCCGACACCTGGGTATTTACGCTTATCGCGTTGGCTACCTCATACGTTTTTGTGAACTGACGCCTGCGCCAACAGAAGTGACTGAGAAACTCGAACAACTCAGAGCGCTGTGGCACGGTGATGCCATAGTGGTGTGTGATGCGAGTGAGATTCCAGGACCAGGGGTAGACTCCCCGCATGATCTCCGCCGAGTTACCGAGTATTTTGAGTCACTGCCGGCAGCACGTTGAAATCCACTACTGATTGAGACAATGATAGGGCCCCTCATGGTAGGTGTAGAAGGCAAATCGCTGTCGGCCCAGGAGAGCAAGTGGCTGGCACACCCATCAGTCGGGGGGGTAATCCTTTTTAGTCGAAACTATGTTAACCCGGCACAACTCACTGAACTCGTAGCCAGTATAAAGGCCATCAAATCACCGAAATTACTGGTAGCAGTTGATCAGGAAGGGGGTCGGGTTCAAAGGTTTATTGCTGGGTTTACTCCATTGCCGGCGCAGCATCAAATTGGAGTGCTTTTTGAAAATGATCCCACCGGCGCTGAGGAACTGGCATGGATTCTGGGGCGAGTCATGGGATTGGAATTGAGAGCAGTTGATATTGATATCAGCTTTGCACCGGTAGTCGACTTATTTAGACGCGACAGCAGAGCGATTGGCGACCGTGCATTCCATGCGGATCCAGATGTGGTCATTTCTTTAGCAGGTGCCTTATGTGCCGGGATGCGCGCCTCTGGGATCACACCGATCGCCAAACATTATCCCGGTCACGGCAGTGTCACAGCGGATTCTCATCTTAGGTTACCGTTGGATCCCAGGCCGATCGAAATCATTAGATCTTCAGATTTGAAGCCATACAGTGCTTATCGGGAAGTCGGCTTCAAGGGATTGATGACGAGTCATGTGATGTATCCTGCAATTGATAATCAGCCGGCTACGTTTTCTACTCGATGGATTCAAGAGATTCTTCGCAAGGACTTGGGATTTACAGCCGCAGTGTTCAGTGACGACCTCAATATGGCAGCCGCTCAAACGATCGAGGATATCCACACGCGTGTTTTATGCGCGCTTACAGCCGGTTGCGACATGGTTCTGTTATGCGACAACACGGCTGACCTGGATGCTGTCCTGGACCGGGTACCTTGCCATATTTCTTCAAACAGCGGGTCAAGACTCGAAACCCTTTACGGGTCGGAGGCTGAGGATTCGCATCAGGACCAATTAGTAGACTGGTCTAGGCGACTCGTCAAGTTTAGCTAAGTTACTATGGATCGCTGTCAGCACGTTCGATATAGTCGCCGGTGTCGGTATTGATCCGAATCTTGTCCCCAAGTTTGACGAAAGCGGGTACGGTGACACGAATGCCAGTGTCCACGGTGGCAGGTTTGCCTGATCCCGCTGCTGTCTGTCCTTTTACGACGGTCTCTGTGTCGGTGACTCTTACGGTGACCGCCGCCGGGAGTTCAAGGCCGATCGGGCTGTTGTTATAAAAGTTAATCTGCACTTCGATGTTGGGGGTCAAGTAACCTTTCTGCTCTGCAATCTCGTCACCGGCAATATTGAGTTGCTCGTATGTTTCAAGGTCCATAAACACCAGGTCGTCGCCTTCTGGATAGAGATACTGCATTTTCCTGGGCTCGACGTGTGCTTTTTCCAACTTCTCGTCAGAACGAAAGCGTTCATTCAGTTTCGTGCCGTCTGCAACGGCCTTCATCTCTACTTGTGCGAAGGCGCCCCCTTTGCCCGGCTTGACATGTTCCTTTTTCAAAATTCGCCAGAGACGGCCCTGGTGTTCAATGAGATTGCCGACCCTTGCGTCAGATGCTGAAATCTTCATACTGATGATCCTGGAGAATGACGACGAGAGTTTAAGGCCTGGAGCGGCAGGCAACAACAGAATCGTTTAACGGTTATGCTCAGAAAACGACCAACAGCAAGTCAAGATCAGCGGCTAGTAGCCTCTAAATGGTACGATCCCGACTGCCGTGCCTGTCCACGACTGGCTAGTTATCTTGATGAAACCAGTCAAGCTTTCCCTGACTATTTTTGCCGGCCGGTACCTTCATTTGGCGACCGGCACGCGAAGTTGTTGGTCGTGGGATTAGCACCTGGAAAGCATGGTGCCAATGCAACAGGCCGCCCCTTTACAGGGGACCACGCAGGCTTGCTCCTGTATCGTATCCTTCATCAACATGGGCTGAGCAACAAACCTGAATCTACTGCAAAAGGAGATGGACTGAGTCTTTACGGATGCAGGATTACAAACGCTGTCAAATGCTTGCCACCTGAAAACCGTCCGATCGGATCTGAGGTTAGAAACTGTATTGGATTCATCGGCGCTGAGATACATGATCTACCAAAAGGCGCTGTCATCCTGGCACTTGGAAAAGTTGCACACGATGCCGTGATACGAGTATTTGAGTTAAAACTCTCGACCCATAAGTTTAGACATGGTGGAGAGATCACACTGCGGGATGATCGAATTCTATTGTCGAGTTATCACTGCAGCCGATATAACACCCAAACAGGCCGACTTACGGAACAAATGTTCACAAAAATTATCAGTAGAGCCAAGCAACTGTCTGGCCTTGTGTGAATGGATACTGAGTTTGACGGGAAGGCGTTTTGCAAGAGCGTGGCTCGGTTGCCCGGCGTTTATGTGATGCTGGGGCGTTCATCTGATTGTCTGTATGTTGGAAAAGCAAAACATCTGCGAAACAGGCGCTACTGTTAGAGAACACCCTGATCAAGGAGCATAAGCCTCGATATAACATTCTACTCAGAGACGATAAGAGCTACCCCTACATTCGATTATCTGACAGCCATGATTATCCCGGTTTGTCTCTTTATCGGGGTGGCACAGAGCAGAAGAACAAGTATTACGGTCCATTTTCCAGTGCAGCAGCTGTCAGGGAAACTTTATCGCAAATACAGAAAATCATACCGATTCGCCAATGCCAGGATAGCTATTTCAGTAATCGAAGCCGACCGTGTCTTCAGTACCAGATAAAGCGGTGCTCGGCACCTTGCGTCGGAAAAATCGACCGATCTACCTATTTTGCTGACGTGGAGGACAGTGTTCTGCTCCTAGAAGGTAAGAGTGAAAAGCTGGGGTTACTACTGCAAAGAAAAATGGACCAGTCGTCTGAAAATCTGGACTATGAATCAGCAGCGAGATATCGGGATCGAATCGCTGCTTTACGCAAAGTGTTGGAAAAACAGTACGTGTCCGGGGGAGGCGCCAATGCAGATATCGTAGTGGCAGTGGCTCGGGCTGATCGAGGCTGCGTGTCGGTCATGAGTATTCGCAATGGCCAGAATTTAGGCATGCGGCATTACTTCCAGAAGACACTCCTAGATGAAACGACCAGCGAGATGCTTACGGCTGTATTGCCACAGTACTACCTCAGAAACCCTATACCCAAAGAATTAATAGTCCATCCGAAAATAGAAGGGCTCGCAGAACTCACAAGAATATTTTCAGAAAAAGCGGGGAAAAAGGTAGATATTAAATCGAATGTCCGAGACTATCGAGCGCAGTGGTTAGAGATGGCTCTTCTAAATACAACCGAAAACTTGGATCGTCACCTCGCGAGCAAGGATGCGTACACGACCCGCCTGAAACAACTTTCGAATACATTGGGCCTGGCAGTTGAGCCGACACGCTTAGAATGTTTTGACATCAGCCATACTGCGGGCGAAGCGACCGTTGGCGCCTGCGTGGTTTTTGATGGGGAAGGGCCGGTCTCGTCACAGTATCGTCGATTCAACATGAAAAGCGTTGAGGCGGGCGATGACTATGGTGCTATGCGGGAAGTTCTTCAGAGACGCTACAGAAAAGTTGTAGAGAATCAGGAAGTGTTACCGGACCTTGTATTGGTTGACGGCGGAAAGGGTCAGTACCGAAT
>LUSG01000031.1 GCA_001629395.1 Gammaproteobacteria bacterium REDSEA-S15_B12
CTTGCCCGGTTCACCGTGCTCGATTTAACCCGTGTGCGGGCTGGGCCCACGGCTGTGCGTCAGCTCGCCGACTGGGGTGCGAATGTCATCAAGATCGAATCGCCAGCACATATGAATACCGATGGCGGTATGGGCGGCGCGCGTCATGGGCCGGATTTCCAGAATATTCACCGAAATAAGCGTGGTGTGACTTTAAATTTGAAGCATGCCGACGGTACGGACGTACTGATGCGTATGGTTAATCAGGCCGATGTCGTGGTGGAGAATTTTCGGCCGGATGTCAAACGCCGGCTGGGAATTGATTATGAATCACTGGCTAAACGCAATCCGCGCATCATCCTGGCCAGCATATCTGGGTTTGGGCAATCCGGCCCTTATGCAAATAGACCGGGTTTTGATCAAGTGGCCCAAGGCATGGGCGGACTGATGTCAATCACTGGGCTTCCCGGTCAGGGGCCCGTACGAGTGGGCGTGCCCATAGCTGATCTGACAGCAGGCATGTACACCGCGATCGGTATACTCATTGCGCTTCTTCAGCGCGAAGAAACTGGTAAGGGTCAGTGGGTCCACACATCTTTGCTGGAGGCACAGATCGCGATGCTTGATTTTCAGGCTGCACGCTGGTTGATCGGCGGCGAGGTGCCACCACAGGCGGGTTTGCAACAGCCGACGGGTATATCAATATCGCGAGTGCCGGTGAAACCATGTGGGAGCGTTTGTGTGGTGTATTACAGGCCGATGAACTGTTTAATAACCCTGATTACGCTAGCGAACGGTCCAGACATAAACACAGAGACGCTTTGAATGAAGACCTCGCCCATTATCTACAGCATCGAACCAGTCAGGACTGGATTGATGCTCTGAACGATGCGGGTGTACCCAGTGGCCCAATCTACGCTATCGATGAGATGTTTGCGGATCCACAGGTCGACCATGTTGGGATGGCCAAGTCAGTCCACCATCCTGAACTTGGAGAGGTTCAGGTTTTGAAGAATGCAGTCAATCTCAGCAGTACACCGGATATGGATTATCGCCCAACCCCGGAACGCGGGGAACATACAGACAGTGTGCTGGCGGAATTCGGCTACGGTGCAGAGGAGATAGAACGGTTAAGGGTTGCAGGTGTTATTTGATTACAGAGCCTAGCCAACACGCTTTCTGATCAAATAACGTTGGGTCCCCTCGAAGACAAGAACATCATTCTGGTTGTGAATTGTGGCGCGCATTGTAATAACACCAGTTGTATTTTGATCTTTGAGCTCAACGATTTCCAGCATGGGGTAGAGAGTGTTACCCCGATAGACCGGATGGAGAAACCTGCCGCTCACCTCGATCATCCCCATCAGGGAATCGGCCACCTCGCTGGGAAATGTACCGGCACCGGCGGCCGTCTGGATCATTACCTGCATTCCATGGGCCAGTAGGTCGTCATGGCCTCTCTGACGGCAAAATTCCACGTCGTAGTGGATCGGATCATTATCGCCCGAGGCTGACTGAAACATCGCGAACAGCCCGCTGGTTTGAGTGCGCGACGGAATGATGTATTGCTCACCAAGCTTGAAGTCTTCAAAGAATCGAGAGGCGGGCAGTGGCCGTTTTCCGCCGGGTAGCGGTTGCTTCATGTGAACTCTCTATCGGAATCGCATTGTTCCCTAACTATATAGCGTGTGGTTTGCGCGCGGAACTTCGGGTTCAATGCGATCTTATCTGATTTGTGAAATGATCGCGTATGGGGTATTCGCTGGTCAGTTGGAACGGGCAATGATCACAATGGCTGGTACGATCAGCACGATGGCGATCACAATTCTCGGGGTGAAGCGCTCCCCATTTTAAGAGCGGTGTTCAGAGACCATAACGATATACCATTGATGATTCCTCCAATTAGGAACCAGGTTACACCGGGTGACCACTGGATGGTGGGAATGATCCTTGCATTCTGGATCGATGCTGCAATCAGGCCCATCAGAAGAGAGACACTGTAGCCGACAAGTCCGGCGAACAGAGGTTCCGGGACGACGTCCAAGCCTAGCTTGGTCACTGCGTGTGCAAGTGCGCGCAGAATAGCTGCCCCTAGCGGCAGTGACAATGCCCACACTGGCCACATCGACTTTGTGCTGCCACGATAGGTCAGAATTACAACGCCGGTCACGATGGCTAATGTTCCTCCTATCAGGGACGCCGTCATCGTTTCTCCGAGCAGTACGATCGCAAACAATGCGCTAAACAGTGGTGCTGTAGAGGCAAGGGTGGAAGACAATGTCGGACCCAGAAATCGAATCCCGGCCATTGCAAAATTTGCAGAGAGAAATGGGCGAAACAGTCCGATTGCAGCGAATAGCGCAGCCCCGGTTGTGAACCAGTACCACGACTCAAGGAACCACGGTGACAGCATCCAGTAGAGAGCAGCCGACGAACAAATAGAGATTAATGTGCCTCGTCGACTGTCAATGTGCCTGAGACCGAGATGCCGTCGTAACTCTGTCTGCCAGTGTCACGATGCCAAGTTCTGTACAAGTGCCGTTTCTGAGCAGAAACTGTGTCATCTATAAAGCCACTGCGGTAATGGGCGATGTTGATGTTGTTCAGATAGTGAAGGTCGCCGGGGCTCAGTTGCATCTCCACCCATATAGCGGGGTCAGCAAGAAGGTCTTCAACGACAGTCAGCGCTTTGTCTAAGGCAGAATTAATTTCTTGGCCCGCAACGCTGTGGCCATTCCTGATCAGCGAAATATTTGCACGACATAGAAGCCTTTTCCCATCCCATTGAACCAATGGCGCCAGAGTAGTCTTAGCTGACTGCGGGTGATGTTCGGCTTGCCGATCATAAATTATCGGGCGGTAGAGAAGTTCCAGTAATTCCGGGCAGTCGCTGAGTAGACGGTTGTGGAGGGAGTACAGGCTGCAGAATCGGCTGACACCACCGCTGCGTGCCGTTTGCCAACACAGCAGGCCAACATAATGAGGTACTACCGTGCCAAAAGCATTGTCTATATGGAAATTCAGCTCAACCCGGGTGTGTGAGCCGCGTACGCCATAACCGAATTCCTCACCGCTGTCTGTGACATCATAGATCATCGTACCGTCGAATTTCTGGGCGACAGGGCGTCCAATCAACTGACCGAGAATCCAAAAGACACTGACCATGTCGTTGACGTCATATTCCTTGACGCTGAGTCCTTTGATGACAGCAAAACCACAACCCTCATCGAGAATAAACTTTGCCTGCTGAATGATGTTTTGGAGGGTCGACAGCGAGTAATACTCCGGGTTCTGCAGCAGTGTGGGCAAGGGATCCCGCCGTAGTGCTTCAACGAGATTATTGAGTTCTTTATTTGCATCATTGGATACACTTAGACACCAATCCTCAGCCTGTATGTCTTCCCCAATCCAGGCGCGGTGATCTGAAATGATGGTATCGAGCATGGATAGATTAATGTTCCGGTCTATTTTTGGCCATTACCTTCCGGCTGTACCGCCTCACTGTGGGTCATTGATTGGTACAGAAGTTGAACGAAGTGAACCGCGTCACGGCCTGTACCATTGTGAATCTGCTGCCGGCAGCTGGTGCCACCGCCGACTACTGCAGCGTTGGGGTCCAGTTTCCGTAATGCGGGTAGCAGGGAAAGTTCTGCCATAGCCATGGAAACCCCGTAAGTTTTTGCCCATTGCCCAAATATTTGACCTACTCCTCCAGCCGCGGCATGGAATAATATAGTTTGCCCAGATTTAACGGGATAAGTTTTGTGCAATAAATAAAAAGTTGTTAAATATGATTTTGAATCTTTATCAGTTTGTGAATTAAAGCAGGGTTGTGAACTATTTTTCCATGTATTAAAAAAGTTTTACATGCAGAAGCAGAATATTATGAAAATTTTCTTCCAGAAAATTTTGCTCCATTAGTAGTTAAAATAAATGAAAGCTATTCACATATTATTAGCTCAGCAAATACATTTGGAAAAAATTTAATGCCTAGAGTTGCAGCACTTTTAGATACTTCACAAGTTAGTGA
>LUSG01000032.1 GCA_001629395.1 Gammaproteobacteria bacterium REDSEA-S15_B12
GAAAGAGGCTGAGAAGAAGCGTAAGAAAGAGGCCGAGAAGAAACGTAAGAAAGAGGCTGAGAAGAAGCGCAAGGCTGAGGCGGCCCGCGAGCAGGAGAAACAGGACGCATATTCTGCGTTGGGCAGTCTGGTGGGCGCGATTAAGGGCAAGATCGAAGGAAATTGGAGCAATCGCCTGGCTTGTAGTGGTCAGGAAGTGACCATTTCGGTTAAGGTCAACGTCAGTGGAGAAGTGACAGCTGTGAAGGTGGTCGGAGATAGCGGTGACGACGCCTGTCGTCGATCAGCGGAAAACGCGGTCTACAAGGCTTCACCGTTGCCATTCCCGGAGAACCCCCGCTTCTTCAAGTGGTTGGACCAGGAGTTCCAAATCATATTTAAGCCGGACATTTAGAGCGTATTCAATGATCAAGGTATTTGTTGCTGGAGTACTGACTCTATTAGTAGGACTGTTCAGTGCGCCGACATGGGCGGTTCTTACGATAGAAATCACAGAAGGACAGGACACCGGTATCCCGATTGCGGTGGTACCGTTTCAATTTCAGGGTCAGCAAAGACCGAATGTGGATATTCGCAATATTGTCTCGGCTGACCTCTACCGGTCCGGCCGATTTTTGTCATTACCACCCGGCGACTTTCTGAGTCGTCCGAGCGATCCAGATCAGGTTCGGTTTAAGGATTGGCGCCTGATCAAAGCAGAGGCCTTGGTGATCGGCCGTGTCAGCGAACTCGGCAATGACCATTATGAAGTCAGTTTTTATCTCTACAATGTATTCAAGGAGAAATTACTCGCGGGATATCGTTGGACTGTAGGGTCGAGCCAGTTGCGCCAGGTTGCGCACCAGGTGAGTGATTACATTTATGAAGCGTTAACAGGTATTCCCGGAGCCTTTGATACCCGCATCGCTTACGTCACAGTTGAAAAAGACGCCAGTAACACTCGGCAGTACCAGTTGATGGTGGCAGATTCTGATGGACACAATGCACAACAGATTCTACGAACAAACTTTCCGGTTCTGTCGCCCGCCTGGGCGCCGGATGGTAAGCGCCTGGCTTATGTCTCGTTTGCCAGTCGAACCAGCGGTGCGATGATCTGGGTACAGGATGTAGAGACCGGTGAGCGGCGAAAACTTCTTCAGGAAAAAGGTACGGCCAGTGCGCCTGCCTGGTCAGCCGATGGTCGTCGTCTGGCACTGAGATTGTCGCGGGATGGAAACCACGACATTTATATTCTCGACGTCGCGGCGTCTCGATTGACGCGCCTGACCAAACATCCCGGGATTGATACAGAACCGGCCTGGTCTCCTAATGGCCGTTACCTGGTCTTTACCTCAGATCGCAGCGGTAGACCGCATATCTTTAGAATTTCGGCAGCAGGTGGCCCTGTTCAACGTTTGACCCGGGTCGGGCGCGAGAATGCGGGAGCGTCCTACAGTCCAAATGGTAAACATCTGGTAATGGTGACAAATCAGGGAAACGGTGACCAGATTGGTGTATTCTATACAGGTAACAAACAGCTTACGGTATTGACTGACGGCCCCCTAGATGATTCGCCGACCTATTCGCCTAACGGGGCCATGATTATGTACGCGACGCAGCGTGGGAATCAGGGTGTGCTGGCTGCGGTGTCAGCCGATGGACGAATTAAACAGATATTGAGGCTACACCAGGGAGAGGTTCGAGAGTGAGTGTGGTTCTGGTGGGCTGTGCACTCAACAAGAAAAAGGGTTCAGCAGAAGTCGAAGACTCCAGCGTCAATCTCCAGGCGGATGCAACGTCGTCGGGATTGAGTTCGGATGACTCAGGTTCGGCTCAGGTGCTAGTCACTTCGGACAACACTTTAGATCTCGACGATCCTCTTGGCACCCGAGTGATCTACTTTGAATTCGACAGCAACGCCTTGACACCGGAAGCGCAACGCATTGTTGAGGCACATGCAGAATATCTCGCTGGAAATCCGGGAATGGCTGTTGTACTGGAGGGCCATGCCGATGAACGGGGCACGCGTGAATACAACCTTGCGCTTGGCGAAAGACGTGCCAACGCAGTGGCAGACCTGTTCCAGGTAATGGGTGTTATGCCGGATGCCGTACGCAGTATTTCCTACGGGGAAGAGCGGCCCGTCGCGATGGAACACGATGAAAGTGCCTGGTCGCTGAATCGCCGTGTTGAAATCCTGTATTGAGTAGTACGGGTTAGCGGCGGGGTTTAGCTCAGGCTCGGTATTTCCTATGAGAAGGTGTACCCACGCTGCAGTCGCGTCGCGTCGGCTGATGCTTGGGGTAGCTTTCGTTCTGTCTGCGAGTTCCGTCGCATGGGCAGCTTGTCCCGACGGGCATGAAGAGAACACCCGCAGTGGAGAGTGTCAGCCGATACGGGAAACAACCAGATCGTTATTTGGTGTTCCCACAAAAGAGCAGTCGTCGGTCTCTGTGATATCTGTTGTCTCCGGGAGTGACACGTCGACCTCACCGGTGCTGACCGGCCCTGATCCCCAGACAGCAGCCCTGATAGAAGATTTACACCGTGAAATCAGTTCTTTACGTGATCAACTCGATATCCAGACGTTTGAGTTAGAGAAACTCAGACGGCGCCAGCGCGAACTTTATGACGATCTAGACGCTCGACTTCGCCAGGAAGAAAGAGTGACGGCATTGATGCCAACGCCTGGAGAAGGTGGGTCGGCCCCCAGCTCGCTGGTTCGACAGATGCGGTTACTAAGACAGGTGAGAGCTCGGTGGACTCGATTGTTGTGGGAAGTGCTGTCCAGACAACGGCAACGTCGGGGCAAACTCTGAATTCAACAACTGTCAGTAACGCTGTGTCGGTCTCTGAAGAGGAGACTTACGATGCCGCATTCGACTTACTTAAACAAAGCCTTTACGCCGACGCTGCGGTGGCCTTTACACAGTTTATACAGCGCTTTCCAAACAGTGAATTGACTGACGATGCCTGGTACTGGATGGGGGAAGCTCGTTTTGTTACCCGTGAGTTCAGCCAGTCGCTTGGCGCGTTTCAAAATGTGATTAACAATTTCATGGACAGCCCGCGGATACCGGCGTCATACCTGAAGGTTGGTTATATTCAATACGAGTATGGCGCTTATATCAAGGCACGGGAAACACTGAATTTTGTTCTCAGTTCGTTTCCAAATCACAGGGTAGTGG
>LUSG01000033.1 GCA_001629395.1 Gammaproteobacteria bacterium REDSEA-S15_B12
ACTATATGTCTCACGCTCTCGTCGGAGGTGCCTGCCAAAGTGGTGAGGATATTGCACGGGCCGTTATTTTAGACTGGCTTGACTAAATCTTCATGTCTTCCACACCGTGCTGAACGAGAACCAGCCCGTTAATACATGCTATGATTACCCAGCAGTAGCGCTGGTTTCTAACTGCGCTGCTCAGATTAATAAACCAAACAGACGTGTGAGGATATGAGTATGAGACAAATGATGAGAAAGACAGTGAGCACAATGCGCCGTACGATGGTCGCGGCTGCGCTCGTATCGATTGCAGCAAGTCCAGGCTATGCCGGTGAGGTAAAGATTGGTGTATTGAATGCTTTGACAGGGCCGATTCCAGATCTTTCTGCCGTGATTCTGGAAGCTGAACAGGCTGCTGCGGCGCACATCAATGCGAACGGCGGTATGTGGGGTGGTGACACCCTCGTATTGGCAAGCGGTGATTCTGGTTGCGACGCAAAAGCCGGCGTAGACGCGGCAACTAAGATCGTCAATGTAGAACAAGCTTCTATTATCGTAGGGCCTCTTTGTTCGGGAGCAACCATTGGTGCAACGCAAGCTGTGACTATTCCGGCAGGCGTGGTGAATATTTCACCGTCGGCCACTTCACCAGCAATCACTGGACTAGATGATAACGATTTGGTATTTAGGGTCTGTCCCTCCGATGCGTATCAGGGGGTAACAATCGCAAAACTTGCGCGAAGCATGGGGTATTCGAAGCTGGCTGCCACCTATGCAAATGATGACTATAACGCCGGTCTTCATGATGTATTTGTCAAAGCGTTTAAGGAGCTGGGTGGCACGATCACCGGCGATCAGATGCATGAGGCAAATAAGGCATCTTACCGTGCTGAACTTGCAACTCTTTCATCCGGTGGCCCTGAAGCGTTAGCCATTTTCGCGTATTACAACGGAAGTGGAATCACAATCATGCGTCAGAGTCTGGAAAATGGATTTTTCAGTAAGTTTATTGGCGGAGATGGGATGATAGCGCAGGAAGTGATTGATGAAATTGGTGCCGATAACCTCGGTGATGCTGTTTTCACAAAGGGAACAGCCGATCAATCTTCTAGCCACTTTAAGACCTTTGAGGGACTGTTTGATCGGCCATCTGACCCTTACACCGCCCAAGCCTGGGATGCGGTAATGGTCGCCGCGTTGGCGTTGGAACATGCGGGTAGCGCGACACGGGATCTAAGCGCTCATGTGCGAGCCGTGACCAATGCTCCTGGTGTTGAAATCGGACCGGCAGATTGGGCTAAAGCGAAAGCTCTCATCGCGTCTGGAAAAGATATCAACTATCAAGGCATCTCAGGCGTGCATGAGTTCGATGAAAATGGTGATGTTGGTGGAGTCTACGGCAAGAACGTCGTTAGTGGAGGAAAATGGGTAGAAACATTGATGGACTAAGTTACATATAGTCTTTACCTTTTGACAAGATAGCCCTCAGTAAATGGGGGCTATTTTTTTGACCTGTAGACCGTGAATAGATCCCATCGGGTTAGTGATGACAGTGTAGGCTTGATTGCTATTGTTCTTACGCTTTGATATTTAATGAAGGTCGCCGTTCAGGCAAAATGCCGCCTGCGTAACGTTGTAGGACGATCTGTAACAACAACCCAATCAGGAATATTCTGAAATAGGCAGCTTTAACCGCTAGTTCTGCAGGTAAGCGACAGATTGTCCAAAGAAGAAAAGCGCCGAGTATCGCTCCTCGATTATTGCCGCTCCCACCGGCGATCAGCATCACCCAGACAAGGAATGTTGTTGTTAACGGTTCAGTGGCGCCCGGACCAATAAACTTGATGTAATGGGCCATAAGCCCTCCGGCTAATCCCATTAGTACGGAACCGCAGACAAACGCTTCAATACGAACTCGTTCTACATTTTTTCCAGCAGCTCTTGCAGAGTATTCATTCTCTCGAATGGCTGTCATTAAACGGCCCCAGGGTGCGAGACGGGCTCTTTCAATCAAGAAGTAGAATACAGCGACGATAACCAACACTAGCATCATGAAGCCGATTTTGTTCCAGGGTTCGCTGAGGCTTTCAAAGGGGAGAGGGATTTTAGCGATACCCCGTGCACCGTTAGTTGCCCAGATTTCATTTTTTAGAATCAGTCGAAAGATCTCGCCAATTCCAATGGTCGCGATTGCAAGGTAGTCACTCCTTAGACGTATACAAAGCAATCCAACGAGCCAGGCGATCACCGCGGCTACGACCATTGCGCTAATGAGACCGAATACAACTGGCAAATCGTAACCGCCCAAGTGAGACGTTGACTCTGCGGTAGTCAAAATGGCGGTGACATAGGCACCGATAGCAAAGAATCCGGCAATACCGGCATTAAAGAGGCCAGTAAACCCCCATTGAATGTTGAGTCCGAGGCACATGATTGCGTAAATACCACCCATCGTCATCAATGACACAAAATACAACATGTAGCCATAGGCTTGTGCTGAGTCCATTCTAGAAAACCCTTCCTTTAAAGAGTCCACTAGGTCGCCAGATCAGCATTATGATCATCAGTGCAAATGCCACGCCAGCCTTGTAGGCAGGTGAAAGCAGTGGACTATCCCCGATCCACGGGTATGCCGATAATTCTTCTGCCAAACCGACCACAAGTCCCCCGACCATCGCGCCATAAGGTTGCCCGATACCACCCAATATTGCAGCGGCAAACATTGGCAGCAGCATGTAAAACCCCATCATCGAATGCAGATGAGAATCCCAACCGAGAAACACTCCCGCGGCGGTAGCGAG
>LUSG01000034.1 GCA_001629395.1 Gammaproteobacteria bacterium REDSEA-S15_B12
TTGGGGTCGCCGTTGATGGTGTGCATACCACCTGCCGCGTGCCAGGTTGAGCCCGAGGTCAGCTCTGAACGCTCCAGGAGCACAACGTCGGTCCAGCCAGCTTTCGTCAAGTGATACAACACTGAACATCCGACCACTCCACCACCTATAACTACAGCCTGTGCGTGTGATTGCATAATGAGACGGTTCCTTACCTATCTATTAGGGTTTTCTGCCAGGATTTTCAATTCGACTACGGCTCGCTGGAGCCAATTTGCGTTTTACGTCTATCCACATATTCATCTATAGCCTCACGCCGGGCACCATCAATCAGTGGCGCTTCAAATGTCTCGATGGCCTGTTGCCAAATTGAGGTGGCACGTTCCGTTGCATCTTTTCCACCAGCCGCCTGCCAGTTCTCATTGTTCTGCCAGTCACTCACCAGTGGAGTATAGAAAGCAGTCTCATAACGCGCCATGGTGTGTTCTGTACCAAAAAAATGCCCCCCGGGAGCAACCGCTTCGATAGCGTCGATACCCAGTTCTTCTTCGCTGGTTCGGATTGGGGACAGCATGCTGATCAAATTCTGCAACATCTCGACATCAATGATCAGTTTCTCAAATGAAGCCACCAGCCCGCCTTCAAGCCAGCCAGCCGCATGATACAGCAGATTGCCGTGACCCAGAACAGCACTCCACATGGACATCTGGGTCTCATAGACCGCCTGGGCATCTGTCGTGTTAGAAGCATTGCAGCCGCTGGTTCTATACGGCAGCCCGTAGCGCCGTGCGAGTTGCCCACCAGCTAGGTTGGCCTTGGCGTTCTCCGGTGTGCCGAACGCTGGCGCACCCGAGCGCATATCGACGTTGTGTATCATTGCCAACCCGAAAAGCGCCTCTGCATTCTGCTGTACCAGCCCGGCCGCCAGCGTCACTGGCGTCATCGCTCCCAAAAGCGTGAACGGAGTCACGATCACGGCCTGCCCGTAGTGCGCGAGTTCCAATGCCGCATCAGACATGGCCTCGTCGAGCTTTCTCGGTGAATTGATATTAATGTTGCCGAATAATGATGGATCCTCGGATAACTCACCCGTGGTTATTCCGCGACTTAGCGCGACCATGCGCACTGCGTCCTGAATCCTGCCCTTGCCGATAGGTACCGCTGAGAACACCTTGTCAGATAACATAATGTTTTCCCGGTAGGTGTCTAGGTGACGGGTGTTCGCTGGCAGGTCGGTGGGTGCAATACTCTGGTTCCCAAAAAAGTTAATCACATTAAAGGTCTGGCCGAGTTTAATCAGGCTTTGGTAATCTAAAAAGTTTCCCGGTCGTCTTCCATTAATTCGATCGTGTACATTTGGCGGACCGGAAACCAAACCACAGTTGATTCGGCGACCACCGATCACTAGTTGATTGGCAGCATTGCGGGGAGTCAGCGTAAAGTGATGCGGTGCGTTCGCGATCAGCGCCATGATCGTCTCACCGTCTATCCGGACGATCTGTGTCGCATCATCGACGCTCCCGCCGAGGGAGCGAAACAAGCTTCTTACCCGATCACTGGTGACTTCAATGCCCAATGATTCGAGCACAATGATCGATGCGTTATGAATTTCTTCGAGCTGATCGGATGTCAGCGGACACAACGGCGGATAGGGATTATCCAGAACCTGGGGCACTAACTGGTTCAGTGCGGACTCGGCAGTGCGGATAGCTTTACGCGCTTCCCGTTTGGAAGTTCGTGCACCCCGTCTCATGGTGCTATCCTGTCCAGAATCACAGCCTACCGGTCGTAATTGAATTCGTAATTAAAGGCGAAAATCGAATTCGACATTATCATGAGTCAGACAATGAAACCCATATTTCAGACATATCATAGCGCAGCAATGAAACGGGCACATCTATGAAACGTCACTTTTTGGCTTTGACATCCGGCTTCAACGGGCACACTCTTAATCCTGGATTCCCCCATGACACTGTCAGACATCGCCGCCGCGACAGGCTTTAACTCCCGCTTCCACACGGCCCAAGGTTATCGTAACCGCTACGCCGACACCCCTAGGCAAACCCGACTCAGCTGAATGAGCCTAACCGAGCACGGCTTCTACGGAATCACCCAGTATGCTCGCAATATCGTCAATGGTGGATTCTGAAGTGACAATCGGGGGCGCCACACAA
Source organism: Gammaproteobacteria bacterium REDSEA-S15_B12 (assembly GCA_001629395.1). GTDB lineage: Bacteria > Pseudomonadota > Gammaproteobacteria > Arenicellales > UBA868 > REDSEA-S09-B13. The sequence goes on from LUSG01000034.1 coordinate 2,154, forward strand.
TAGCAATCACCCCTGACCCGACTGAACATCCCACGTTTGACAGTTTCAGCGTGAACCTTTGCTCCAATGCCATCGCTGGCGTCAAACATCTCCTTAGTCGCTTTATCCTTCACTAACTCAACCCCACACATCATACCCAGGCCACGTACCTCACCGACATGCGGGTGATCGGCGAGAGCCTCTTTTAACTTAACCAGCAGGGGTTTTCCTTTAGTGTGAGCTTGTCCGACGAAATCTTCATTTTCGATGATATCCATCATCGCCAGGGCAACCGCACAACCGACGGGATGTGAACTGTAGGTATAAGCGTGCATCCACGGGGAGCCACTGTCATTCATCACATTGGCAATTTCATCGCTGATCCCTATACCTCCGAGCGGGAAATAGCCTGAGGTGATAGCTTTCGCGAACTGCATCAGGTCGGGCTCAATTCCCCAGTGTTCGAGTCCAAACATTTTCCCAGTACGTCCGAACCCGGTGATCACCTCATCGGCGACCAGCAACACCTCATAC
>LUSG01000035.1:0-2096 GCA_001629395.1 Gammaproteobacteria bacterium REDSEA-S15_B12
AGTCTCACCCACGTCACCTTGCGGAGTAGAGGTGCCGTGAGCATTGATGTAGTCAATCTCACCAGGATCAATGCGACCATCGTTCAGGGCATTTGTCATGCACCTAGATGCGCCCTCCCCTCCGCTTGAAGGCTGCGTCATATGGTGTGCGTCTCCGCTCATACCAAATCCTATCAACTCGGCATAGATTCTCGCCCCCCTGGTTTTCGCCTGTTCCAGTTCTTCTAGAACCAGCACGCCGGCGCCTTCCCCTAGGACAAATCCATCTCGTTCGATATCCCAAGGACGGCTCGCCCCGACAGGATCGTGATTTCTTCGACTGAGCGCTTTCGCTGCACCAAAACCGGCCATCGACGTTGGAGTGATACTCGATTCAGTGCCTCCGGCAACCATCACAGTTGCCTCGCCGTATTGAATCAATCGAGCCGCCATCCCTATACAGTGTGTTCCCGTGGTACAGGCTGTTGCAATGGCTAAGTTTGGACCTTGCGCACCCAACATAATCGATAAGTTTCCCGAGACCATATTGATGATACTGCTGGGAATATAGAATGGTGAAACCCTTTTGGGACCTTTTTCTAACAATGTATTCGTGGTTTTTTCAATCGTCTCCAGTCCGCCTATCCCGGCCCCAATCAAGATGCCAAATCGTTCTTTATCGAGCTCGCTATTCAGACCCGCATCATCGTAGGCCACAAAGCGATCCATCTTCCGCGATTCTTTGTTAGAAAGGCGCTCAAGCGGATCAAAATCTTGAGCTTCACCAGCAATAGAAGAGGGATAATCAGTTGCATCAAAGAAACTGATGGAGGCAATACCGGACTTGCCTTCAGTCAAAGCTGTCCAGGTTGCCGGCATACTGCACCCTAGGGGCGTGACACAACCTAGGCCGGTGACAGCGACTCTGTGTCTGGTCATTTAATGGATGCTGTAATTAGAAAAGCCGCGCTTAGCATTCGGCTAAGGCGGCTTCTTGTTTCAGGCCAGAAAGTCTTGCATCAACCGGTAGCGTTCGCCTGGATAAATTCTATCGCCTGCTTAACCGTAGTGATCTTTTCAGCCTCGTCATCCGGTATCTCCGTATCAAACTCTTCTTCTAAGGCCATTACTAGCTCTACTGTATCCAGGGAGTCTGCACCCAGGTCATCAACAAACGAAGCGTCGGGTGTTACCTGATCTTCAGCTACACCCAGTTGTTCTACGACGATTTTTTTTACTCGATCTTCTATGGTACTCATTGGTTTACTAGCCTCCCTAGGTGTTGCAGCTACAGGTCTTGGCGATATCATGGACCAGGCTCCGCTGGAACCCAGCTTCCCACTGGCGCGCATTAAACAATATTACCCGATTGAAGTCCATCACGGCGTGTAAGACCACCACTGTGTATGGACCTTAAACTAGACCACTATTGACTCACAATACGCACTGACGTTATAGGTTAGTATGTGTCTTTAAGTAACTGAATACACGTTTAAATTTATCTAACCCATGTACATTCCACCGTTCACATGCAGGACCTGTCCAGTAATGTAGGCCCCGGCATCAGAGGCTAGAAACGCCACCAGCGAAGCAACCTCATTGGGTAGGCCAAGTCGCCCCAGTGGCACGGACTCAACCAGGCTTTCACGCTGGCTTTCCGGCAATTTCGCAGTCATGTCTGTATCGATAAAGCCCGGGGCGACAATGTTAACGGTGATATTTCGGCTGGCTACTTCTCTAGCTAACGCACGCGTAAATCCAATCATACCGGCTTTGGCCGCTGCGTAGTTCGTTTGCCCCGCGTTGCCGGTACTGCCAACCACGGAGCCAATATTAATTATTCGGCCATGACGTGTTTTGGTCATCTTGCGTAAGACTGCCCTTGAAAGTCTATATAACGATTTTAAATTCGTATCTATGATTTCATCCCAGGCTTGTTCCTTCATTCTTAGGAGTAGGTTATCCCCTGTTATACCAGCGTTGTTTACGAGCACACTTACAGAACCATACTCAGTCTCTATGTCGGCCAATAGTTGATCCACTGATTTTTGATCTGTGACATCTAGTCGATACCCTCTACCAGGGATCTCTAGGTTTTTGAGAGAATCGGTTATTCC
>LUSG01000035.1:2141-4016 GCA_001629395.1 Gammaproteobacteria bacterium REDSEA-S15_B12
CCTCTACCAGGGGTCTCTAGATTTTTGAGAGAGTCGGTTATTCCTTGTGCACCCTCTCCAGTGGTGGCTGTGCCAACGACAAGACAACCCGCACTACCGAGTGCCTCACATATGGCTTTGCCTATGCCCCTACTACCGCCCGTTACTAAGCATATTTCAGGCATGAAATTTTTCTTGGCGATGTCCAACCGAACTTGCATTCATCACATAAATCCTATTCTGCCGATATTCTTAAGACGGTACAGATTACGCGGAAATCTGTTGTTCATTCAATTGGCCGAGATCGTCACGTATTTGAGCGACCAGGTTGGTTCTGACCGCTGTTTGGGCCACCTTAATGGCGTGGGCAAACCCTATTTCATCAGTGGCACCGTGGCTCTTAACGACCGCACCACTCAAACCCACTAATACTGCACCATCGTAGCGTCTATGATCTATTCGAGTACGAATTGCCTTGAGCACTGGCGCCGACAAAACCCCTAGAAATCGTGACCACAATGATCGCATATATTCTTCCCTTACTGCCTTTGTTAGCATCTGCGCCAAACCTTCGCTTGTTTTTAGTGCAACATTGCCAGCAAACCCATCGCATACAATGACATCGACTTCACCACTGAAAATATCATCTCCCTCTACATAACCGATGAAGTTCATCGGACTATTTTGGAATAACTTATATGCTGATTTGACCGTCACGTTTCCCTTGACCTCCTCACTTCCGATGTTGAGAAGCCCCACTGTGGGGTTAGGGTTATTCTCAAGTGTCCGAACTAAACTTGCACCCATCATGCCGAATTGCAAAAGGTGTTCCGGCAAACTTTCCACATTGGCACCAAGATCTAGTATATGTACATGGCCGTTTGCCCTTGGAAGTGCACTGACAATAGCGGGTCGATCTATTCCAGGTAGTGTCTTTAGCACGAACCGGGCCGTCGCCATGAGAGCACCTGTGTTGCCTGCGCTGACACACGCATCCGCCTTTCCAGCTTTTACGAGATCAATCGATAGTCGTAGAGAAGAATTCTTTTTGTTTTTAAGCGCGGCAACGGCAGATTCGTCCATTTCAACGACTTCAGTCGATTTGATAATCTCCAGTCTTGGATGGGACTTCTTAGGACCCAATGCATTCTCAATCGAGTCGACGGCACCCACCAGTTTGATCGAAAGATCTGGATTAGCTTGCACCATCGACCAGGCTGCTGGCACTGTAACAGGTATGCCGCGGTCGCCCCCCATCGCGTCGACGGCGAGAGTAGTATTCACCTCAGTAACTATTCCGCATTTCTGCCTAAATTTCGCACGAATCGTACGGGTCGGGTGTGCCGATTTAAATGCTACTCAGCTTCGCCCCGGTCGCTGACGATTTTTCGCCCTCGGTAATAGCCGTCCGCTGTCACGTGATGTCTCCGATGCAGTTCCCCGGAAACTGGGTCAGTTGACAAGGTCGAGCCCGTCAGCGCGTCATGTGATCGCCGCATATTTCTTTTCGATGGGGTTTTCCTGTTTTTCTGAACAGCCATAGGTGATCTCTTGGTCTAGAATCTAGCGATTGGAGAGCCCAGAATATGTATCAAGTCAGTCTGGGCTGATTGGTAGGTGAACGAAGCCCGAATTTTATTCTTTGCTGCTTAAAGTGTCAAAAAACCTAAAACATCAAGAGCTTATTCTTGCGTCTTCCTCGCGATACCGGCGCGCACTTCTGGACAGGCTATTGATACCTTTTCGGATTGTGCCGCCTGATATTGATGAAACGCCAAAACACGATGAAGACGCAACTGCGCTTGTTGAGCGGCTAGCGAGCAAGAAAGCCCAAGTTGTGGGCCAACATGAAGCAAGCGCTTTGATAATCGGGTCTGATCAGGTGGCCGTCTACGC
>LUSG01000036.1 GCA_001629395.1 Gammaproteobacteria bacterium REDSEA-S15_B12
GTATCGGATATGCCAGTGGCGAGCTACGATCCGGCGCAGGCCAGTGCTATGACCCGACGCGACATTGCAAATGTACGCCGCTGGCACCGCAATGCCGCACTGCGAGCCCGCGATGCGGGTTTCGATATCGTGTATGTGTACGCGGGGCATGACCTGACCCTGCCGATGCATTTCATCAGCCGGCGGTATAACCAGCGCAGCGACGAATATGGTGGATCACTGGAAAACCGTGTGCGGCTGACCCGCGAACTGCTGGAAGATACCCGGGATGCGGTGGGTGATGTCTGCGGTGTGGCATTTCGATTTGCGGTCGATGAATTGCTGGGGAGCGATGGCATCTGCAGCGATACCGAAGGGCGTGAGATAGTCGAGATGCTGGCGGAGTTGCCGGATCTTTGGGATGTGAATGTCAGTGACTGGGCCAATGATTCGGTCACGGCTCGATTCAGTGAGGAGGGTGCGCAAGAGCCGTACATATCGTTCGTGAAAAAGCTGACCACCAAGCCGGTGGTGGGAGTGGGCCGTTTCACCTCGGCCGATGCCATGGTGGCTCAGATCCAGCGGGGTGTGCTCGATATGATTGGTGCGGCCCGCCCTTCGATTGCCGATCCCTTTTTGCCGAACAAAATTGAGCAAGGCCGGCTGGAAGATATCCGTGAGTGTATCGGTTGCAATATCTGTGTTTCGGGCGACTTTACGCAGAGCCCGATACGCTGCACGCAGAATCCCACCATGGGGGAAGAATGGCGCCGCGGCTGGCATCCGGAAACGATGAACCGCAAGGGGGATTCAGACCGGGTGCTGGTGGTCGGTGCTGGGCCTGCCGGCCTGGAAGCGGCGCTTGCCCTCGGGCAACGGGGGTACGAGGTATCGCTGGCGGATAGCCGCAGGGTGGCTGACTACCGAATGGACCAAATACAGCGGCTGGTTAATGTCCATTTTTATCCGGGCAGTGAAATGGACGCTGACAGTATTCGAGACTTTGGAGCTGATCACGTGGCTCTTGCGACTGGTGCGCATTGGCGCCGGGACGGGGTGGGCCGGGCCACATGGCGGCCGGTCGATGGCGTGGATGATCATCCAGCGATCTTGACCCCCGACGATATTCTTGCGGGACAGCAGCCCGAGCACGGGCCCGTGGTGATCTATGACGACGATCATTACTACCTCGGTGGTGTGATCGCGGAACTGATTGCACAATCGGGACAGTCCGTCACGTTGGTTACGCCAGGCCCCGAAGTGTCGCACTGGACACAGAACACCATGGAACAGCACCGCATTGAACAGCGTCTGATCGAAAGCGGTGTTGACCTGGTGTGTAAACAGGCGCTTGCCGGCGTGTCAGCTGATGCAGTCGAAATCAGGTGCATCACCAGCGAGCGCCGCCGGAAGCTGCCTTGTGCCGCACTGGTGCTGGTGACCGCCCGGTTGCCCGAAAACACGCTCTATTTCTCGCTGGCCGGTACCGCTGAAGACCAGCTGGAGACACTGCCATTCAGCCTGACCCGGGTTGGCGATTGTATGGCGCCAGGGACCATTGCCGCAGCTGTCTACCATGGTCACCGCTATGCACGGGAACTCGATGCACTGCCGGACCCCGATGGGGTACCCTTCAAACGGGAGTATTCACTAATCCAGAGCGCTCTGACCTGAGCCAGTCAGTCGTGGTCAGTCTATCGATTGCTTTTCAGCTATGTCCACTGATCTTGGCGTGCAGGGGTTTTGATTCTTCGTAGCGGGCCTTTTGTTCATCCGTGGCCGCTGTCTGATAGTCGGACTTCCAGTCGCCGTAAGGCATACCGTAAACCCGCTCGCGGGCCTGGTCGTAGTCCATTTCGACATTCTGTGATTCGGCAGCTGCGAGATACCATTTGGACAGACAGTTCCGGCAGAAACCAGCCAGGTTCATCAGGTCGATATTCTGAACGTCCGTTCGATTCTGGAGGTGCTGGACCAGCCCTCTAAACGCCGCCGCTTCAAGTTCAATACGGTTTTTTTCATCCATAACGGGTCCCTTACGGTGTTTGCTTGATTAAACCATCACCATCTCCAGATGGTAACGCAATTCATTGTAGCACCAGACCCCAAGTGGACTGCGATACGATAAAGTCCCGTGGCATAACTTGGTAGGCTGGGGAGCATTCAGATGGAATTCGGATCAGCACAGGAAGCGGAAACTGCCTTTTACGCAGCTTTCCAAATGTCCGATCTTGAAGGGATGATGTTGGTCTGGGATGATCACGAGGCCGTGTGTATTCATCCATTTGGTGAGCGTATCGAAGGTAAATCAGCGATTGGGCAGAGTTGGCAGGCGATCTTTGCTCACGACGTTCAACTGCGATTCACACTGAGCGACCCCTGGGTATTCAGCGGAGATTCACATGCGATTCACCTGGTGCGCGAAAACATCAGTGTTGAAGAGTCCGATGGGGTCAAAACGATGGTTGTGCTCGCCACCAATGCCTACCGACGTGTTGATGATGGGTGGCGCATGATATTGCATCACGCCTCACCGGCGCCGGCAGACAGCAATGAGGCACCGGTGGGCCGGATGCACTGACATGCACAGTACGTTTGGCGGTTGTGGTTATGTCGGTCGACAGGTGGCGTGTCGTGAAATTACCGATGGTGGTGATGTCTGTGCATTGATCCGTACGGTGGACAGTGCAGCACAGCTGGCCGAAGTTGGGATCGCGTCCCGGCAGGTCGATTTCGATAGGGATGTGCCCGTTTCAGCACTACAGCTTACCGACCAGGTGCTGTACTGGTTTGCACCACCACCTCCGTACGGTGATCAGGATCTGCGGCTGGCTCGAGTGCTGGCTGCAATTGAACCCGGTGCATTACCTCATCGGATCGTAC
>LUSG01000037.1 GCA_001629395.1 Gammaproteobacteria bacterium REDSEA-S15_B12
AGCGTATCATTCATTGCGGAGTTGTTTCTTGACGGAACAGCAGTTCGAGGGTGTCAGGATGAAGGACCGACGAGATCGGTCAGGAATCTGTCCAGCCAGTCCGCCTGAATCGCATCAAACCGGTCCCCCAGTTCATCTTGCTGTACTTGTGTTTGTGCCCCGGGCTGTCCGTAGGCCGCAAAGTCAGAGGCTTGCCAGCGCTTGAAATTCTCCCGCGTGCACTCGGGGTGGAACTGGAAGCCGTAGGTGGTCTTGCCGAATGAAAATGCCTGCAAAAAATGGTCAGTCGTCGCCAGCAGTGTTGCGCCGTCGGGCAGAGAAAATCCATGATAATGCGATTCGGTGCCATATATCCCTTCGGGAAAGAATCCGCGGGCGTCTTCAGTCAGGGTTAACGGGTAATAGCCGAATTCGTGAAATCCTTCTGAATGAGGCCCAATCGCCGAACCCAGTGCATGGGCAATGATCTGGCCCCCCAGGCAGAACCCGACCGTTGGGATATTGCGGTCAATGCACTGCTTGGCCCAACGGACTTCACTTTTCAGCCAGGGATAACGGTTGGTGTGCCAGTCTTTTTCGTCCTCAGGTTTGCCACCACCATAGATTACAGTGATGGCAACCGAGTCGTCGGCTTGATCCAGTGAATCTCCCTTATCGACATGGCGCCAGTCGAGTTCATAACCAAGTTGTGCGAGCCGGGTTGATGCCCGGTCCCGGTTTGCGGGTCCATCCGACCCATGCGGAATCAATACTGCCCGTGCCATGAAATGGCCCCCAATTCTCCTATGCCCTGATTTATGCCACCGGTTGTCCCGTGTGACGCAACTGGAATTCTGGTTTTGTTGGCACCGGAAGAGTACAACAACTCCCAGCACAAACCAAAACCAATAAAAGTTCTGATATCCCCCACATCAGCGGTCCGATAAACTACACCTGTTATCAGCTTGAATAGACTTATGGCAGATAACGATTCGTCGTATCGACAACACGCACTCCAAGGAAAAATTCAATGACTGCCAGGGCTGAGTCATCATCCGGGCGCCGGGGCCGGCGAACTAGACGCGTCGAGGTCGCCAAGGTTGGTGTGATTGAACAGTTGCCCTGGACACAACCGGTCTACACCGATCCCCCCACAGAGCCTTTGGATGAAGACGGCCTTGAGGCTGTCCACGATGCGGCAATGCGCATTGTAGAAGAGATTGGAATTGATTTTCTCCACGAGGACGCACGACGTGTTTTGAAAGAGGCCGGCTGTGAGGTGCAGTCGGATTCGCCGACGGTCCGCATGGACAGGGCGTTTGTGATGGAACAGGTCGAGAAAGCGCCCGAGTACATTACGTTAGAGCCTCGAAATCCGGATCACACCCTGATATTCGGAGGCGCCTACGCGGCCTTCGGACAAGTGGCAAGTCCGCCTAACGTATCGGATCTTGACGGAGGACGCCGCATCGGTAATCGCAAGGACTACCAGAACCCGTTGTTTGACATGCTCACACTCACTGACAAACTGATCCACGCTTACTCGTTGGGGAAAGAGCGTATGGTAGATGCCATTGAGATGGTGCGGATCGCAGCAGATCTTGATGATGAGGCGTTTGAGGCAGCACCACGGATGTTCACCAATATCAACTCGTCATCACCGCTGAAGCATGACTGGCCAATGCTCGACGGGGCCATGCGGCTTGCCAAACGCAATCAGCTGGTGATTGTCACACCCTTTACGTTGTCCGGCGCGATGGCACCGGTCACCCTGGCCGGGGCCCTGGCGCAACAGACCGCCGAGTGCCTGGCAGCACTCGCACTGCTCCAGGTGGTGCGTCCTGGTGCCCCCGTTGCTTACGGTTCGTTTACCTCCAACGTAGATATGAAATCTGGTGCGCCGGCTTTTGGAACCCCTGAATATGTGCGGGCCACACAGATCTCCGGTCAGCTGGCACGACGCTACAAGCTGCCGTGGCGGGCCTCCAATGCCAACGCCACCAACTGCGCCGATGCCCAAGCCACCTGGGAAAGTGCAGCATCGTTGTGGGCATGCTCTACGGCGCAGGCCAACATCGTTTACCATGCAGCCGGCTGGCTGGAAGGTGGGTTGTGTGCGAGTTTTGAGAAATTCGTGATCGACTGTGAAATGTTGCAGCAGCTGGCCTATTACCATCGGCCGGTTGGAGTTACCGAAGCTGATCTGGCCGTAGATGCAATCAGAGACGTTGGCCCGACGGGTCATTTCTTGGGCAGTGCGCACACCCAGGAACGCTATAAAACTGCCTTTTATAGTCCGTTTTTATCGGACTGGAGCAACTTTGAAAACTGGGAAGAAGGTGGTTCTTTACAGACACCTCAGCGGGCGAATCAGATTGTTAAACAGGTGCTCGAACAGTACCAACCGCCACCCATGGCGCCCGCTACGCTTGAGGCGTTGACAGAATTTGTTGAGCGGCGGCGAGCAGAAGGTGGTGCACCCACAGACTTTTAGATCGCAGGACATGTTGTTAAATACGCCCTCTGCTGGGCCCCGATAAAGGACTACCCGGTTAAACCCCGTATGGATTTGTGGCCGGCCGTACCAGACGACATACAGGCGGAATCTTGGGCAAGAAAATAGGCAACAAAGGCATGAGTGGTCAAATAACCTATTTCACTACATCTATCTGATGATGCGTGCAGAACCAACGACCGTGACGACGCAACAAAAAGTACTGGGCAATCTTGCATTTTGCTGTGGCATACCTATTTGGGCAACGATGTTCCCTGCTACGGAATATCTACTGAACAACTGGGACCCCGTTGCCATAACGTTCGTGCGGATGAGTGGCGGGGGATTGGTATTGCTGGTGGTATTTGCCCTGCTGGAAGATGTGTCGGCTACGTTGAGGACAGTCCCCTGGGGCAAGGTCGTTTTGCTCGGCCTCTTCGGCGTCGCGTTGTCTACTTTTCTTTTTGCCTGGGGTATCCAGCTTTCAAGTGCAGTGGCTGGTGCGTTGATTGCAGCAACTGGGCCGATCGTTGCTGCGCTGATCACGCGCCTGGTTTATGGGCAACCGCTGCATAAGGGGATCGTGCTTGGGGTTCTGTTGGCGGTTGCTGGCGGGGTCTGTGCCGTCTTTGCCAACGGCGGTGGTGTAGTCGATTTCAGGGGTGGTGAGATTGTGGTGCTGTTAGCGATGTCAATCTGGGTCTGGTATTCGTACAACTGCCAGCGCTGGCTCAAGGGGTTGCCGCAGGTGAGTATCGCCGCCCTGACCGTGGCTGCAGGCAGTATTGGATTCGCGGCTTATGTTGGGATGGCAGAGTTGACAGGATTTGATGATGTTCGGTTCGGCACGGAACTCAAGGAGTGGTTGGTGATCGGTTGGCTGTCTATCGGACCGGCTTCTACATCAATATTTCTCTGGCATTTCGGTGTCAGCCGGGTGGGTGTAACGATCGGTTCGATGTACCAGAACCTGGTGCCAATCATCGTGGTGCTGATCACGATCAGTCTGGGCCAGTATCCGAC
>LUSG01000038.1 GCA_001629395.1 Gammaproteobacteria bacterium REDSEA-S15_B12
GGGAATACCCTGACCCCGATCGAGTTCAAGAATCCAGCCTGCAACGTTGTCGAGGAAGTATCGGTCATGGGTTACTGCAATGACAGTACCCGGGTAGCGCTCAAGATAACGCTCCAGCCACGCGACCGATTCAGCATCTAGGTGATTTGTAGGCTCGTCCAACAACAGCATGTCTGGTTCTGTGAGCAACAGGCGACACAGGGCAACTCGGCGCTGTTCACCGCCGGATAAGTGTTCAACCTGTGTATCCCATGGTGGCAGACGCAACGCATCAGCCGCTATCTCGAGATTGCGGTCAAGTTCCCAGGCACCCAGTGCATCAATTTGAGTCTGTAGTTCGCCCTGCTCTTCAATCAGAGCAGTCATTTCGTCTTCGTCTAGGGGTTCTGCAAATCGCAAGCTGACCTCGTTGAATCGTGTCAGTAATACCCGCCTGTCGTAGACACCTTCCTCAACATTGCCGCGCACATCTTTGCTCACATCCAGCACGGGTTCTTGTGGGAGATAGCCGATCTTGAGGTTTTTTTGCGGGATCGCCTCACCTTCAATGTCCGTATCAAGTCCGGCCATGATTCGAAGGACGGTTGATTTTCCAGCGCCATTCAGTCCGAGCACACCGATCTTAGCGCCCGGAAAAAACGACAGCGAGATATCTTTGAGAATATAATTTTTCGGCGGGACTACTTTTCCCACACCTATCATGCTGTAAACGTATTGGGCCATTCAGTAATAAAATCAGTGTCTGAGGGGGGAAACCTAAGATTTTACAACGAGCAAATCCTGTGCCAACTCAAGAAATTGTGCTTTATGTGGTGTTTTTTTAACTAGAATTGTCGTATGCTGTGTCTACAGAGCTGTAATTAATCTACAACCCCGAATCTTTTCTTAACCTAAAGGACGAGCAACCAGAACCATGAGCAACTTCTATAGTGCCCCCCTTTCCAAAACTCAGATGCTGAACGCCATTTCCGAACAGTCCGGGCTTTCGCGTAAAGATGTCACTGCCGTAATGGACAGCCTGTCGAGTGTTATGGAAGGTCATCTTAGACCTGGCGCCGCCGGTGTATTCAAAATGCCCGGCCTGCTGAAGATCAGTGTCGTCGATAAACCTGCAACCCCACCACGTTTCGGAGTACCAAACCCGTTCCGCCCCGGTGAGACCATGAACGTGGCGGCAAAACCAGCCAGCCGGCGGGTAAAAGTATCAGCGATGAAAAACCTCAAGGCGATGGCAGGTTAAATCCTTCTGAATCCTACCCACATAAACCCCGCCTGAGGCGGGGTTTATCTTTGGATTAATATTCCTAGACGCCCAAACAATTAACTGGTAACGCTGTAACCGGCGTCAGGTCTCGATGATGTTTGTAATCCGGTCTCGTGGTTTTGGAATAGGCGTTTGAAACTGGATTTAAAATCAATGAAAAGATGGCACGATCCCAAGGTGACATATTGCTGGGGGATGCGTGCAGAAGCGTGTCATGAAAAATAAGTGCCGTGCCTTTCCCGCCGGTGGCGGACACAATACCATTTCGTCTCACAAGATCGGTGATGATCGTATTATCGACTACCCACAGCGGGTAACTCGTGCTGGACTTATCAAGTGATGCTGGATGTTCACCCAGCAGATGTGAACCGGGAATGAACCACAAAGGCCCGTTGAACTCGGTTACATCCTCCAGAAACACGTGAAGATTCAAAGCCAGAGGTTGGGGGACACCGTCTTCCTGCCTGTGGGTAGCGAAGTCGTAATGCCACTGCCAGAGTTCGCCGGAGAACGCCGCTTTCACATTAACTTTGGCCTGTTGGATATACAGTGGTTCGCAAAGAATCTGTTGTGCAGGTGTGAACAGCTTGGGATGTCGAACCAGCCGCGCATACAGGTCATCGCGTAAATGAAGCCCCATGGAAGTACGCACCGGGCCAGAACCTCTCTCTGCAATATTTGAGGGATCACCGTCGGCAAACAAAGTTGGTAAGCGAGAATGCAAAAGTTCCACTTCGGTCTCTGAGAAGAGTCCGGGCAGAATCAAATATCCGCTATGCCGAAGTTCACTCAGTTGTGCTGCCGAGAGTTGCATTGAGGTGTCGTCGGGTGTTGACTATTCAACTTGTTGTGAAGCCATCTGGCTTCGTTAGGACAAATGCTTAATGAAAACAGTAGGCCATTATGACAGGTTCAGTTAGTTGGGGCGGATATCTAGTCGCCAAGAGCTACCGACCCCAGAATTAAATACCAGATGACGCCTAAACGTTTGCTAGTGGTTGGACATACGCCTTCGGTGAATACGCGTCGCCTATTTGACGCTGTGGTGGAGGGTGCGTCGTCGATAGAAAACGAAAATGTAGAGGTCATGGCGTGCCGACCCTTCGACGTACAGCCGCAGGATGTGCAGACAGCGCGAGCAGTCATACTGGGAACCACTGAAAATCTTGGGTATATGTCAGGCGCATTGAAAGACTTTTTCGATCGAATCTACTATCCGTGTCTTGAACACACCCAGGGCATGCCGTATGCGCTCTATGTT
>LUSG01000039.1 GCA_001629395.1 Gammaproteobacteria bacterium REDSEA-S15_B12
ATCCCGATCTATTCATTTTCGTACAAATTTGGCCGACTCATCAAGAAGACCATCGAGATCTACGAAGGCTTGGAAGCAGAGACTGGCCAGGGTATCGGCTGGCACAAATGCGGCCAGCTGCGCATTGCCGAAACGCCAGACCGTATGGACGAGTACCTGAACTACGCTGCGATTGCTGATACACAGGGTGTTCGGGCAGAGATCCTGACACCGGAACAGACCATCGATCTGTGGCCACTGATGACCCGAACCGACAAACTACTGGGTGCGGTCTATAACCCTGATGATGGCCACATCGCACCGGCTGATGTGACCCAGGCCCTAGCCAACGGTGCACGGCAACTGGGTACGAGCATCTATCGGGACACGGAAGTGACGGCCATTGAACGACTGCGCTCGGGCGAGTGGAGGGTCGTCTCAACGCAGGGGGATATCGTCTGTGAACACGTAGTCACCGCCACCGGCAATTATGCTCAGCACACCGCACGAATGCTGGGCCTTGAACTGCCCTGCTTTCCCGTGCTGCACCAGTACTGGGTCACCCAGAGCGTACCCCAGATCCGTGAACGAAAAGATCAGGGCCTACCCGAGCTGCCGGTCCTGCGTAATGAGGCGATCAACGGCTATGTGCGGGAAGAACGGGACGGGCTGATGTTTGGCCCTTATGAACAACCCGACCGCCTGGAACATTTTGCCCGGGACAGTGTACCCGAGTGGTTCGGCGCGGACCTGCTGCCAGAAGACATGGATGCAGTCGAGGAGAACTGGGCCGCCGCACTCGAACTGGTGCCAGCACTGGGCGAGGTCGGTATTCAGTCCAACGTGCGCGGACCGATCTGCGGCACGCCCGACAACCTGCCGCTGTGCGGGCCTGCCTGGGGCACACGAAACCTATGGCTCGCTGAAGGATTCACAGGCGGCATTCTCATGGGCGGTGGTCTGGGCCATGAACTTGTCAACTGGATCATCGATGGCGAACCCCATGTCGACCTGTCCGAAGTCGATCCCAGACGGTTCGGTGACTACGCTAACAAGGTCTATACCGGGGTTAAGAACAAAGAGGCCTTCGGTCACAACTTTGGAATGCATTACCCGGGCTATGAATGGCCGGCTGCCCGGCCCGCGAAAACCGTGCCCTGCTACGACCGCCTGACCGAATCCGGTGCCGTCTGGGGTTCGGTATACGGCTGGGAGATACCCCTGTGGTTTGCGCCCAAGGGTGTGGAACCCCGCGATGAATGGAGCTACCGCGTGTTCAACTCGATGCCGCACGTAGGTACCGAATGCCGGGCAGTGCGTGAAACGTCTGGCCTGTTTGAAATGACGCCGATGGGCAAGTACGAGGTTAAAGGACCCGGTGCCGAGGCCTGGCTCAACCAGATTCTGGCCAACCGAATGCCACGAAAACAAGGTGCCACGGTACTGGCCCATCTACTCACTCACAAAGGAACCGTCCGTGCAGAATTCACAGTCACCCGAATGGATGATGACTTTTTCTATTTGATCGGCACACCTCGTGGCGAACGCCACGACTTTGATGTGCTGGAAAAAGCGCTGCCGGAAGATGGCAGTGTCAGCCTGCGCAATGCAACGCTCGAACGGGGCGGCTTTACTCTGGTGGGTCCGAATGCCCGGACACTTTTAGAAAAACTGGTCGACGCGGACCTGTCGAATACTGCTTTTCCCTGGATGACCAGCCAGACGGTCACGGCGGGGCTGGCTTCCGATGTGCGGATGATGCGGGTCAACTACGAAGGCGAACTGGGATGGGAACTCTATCACCCGATCAACTACAACCTGCACCTGTTTGACGAGATCACCCGAGCGGGCAGCGACCTCGGCCTCAAACACTGCGGTTACCGCGCTATAGAGTCTTTGCGACTGGAAAAATCCTACCGCGCCATGTACCGCGACATGGACGTTGAACACACCGCGCTGGAGTCCGGCCTCGATCGCTTCATCAAGTTCGACAAGGATGACTTTGTCGGCAAGGCTGCCCTGCTCGAGCAGAAGAAACAAGGCCTTGGTCAACGCCTGGTGACACTGCAGGTCGAAACGGTAGACGCCGACGCGTACATGAATGAAGCCGTTTACCGGGATGGCCTGCTGGTTGGCCGAGTGACCTCGGGTGCGACGTCGCATCACGTGGGCAACTGCCTGTCCATGGCCTTCGTTGCCATTGAACACACACAACCGGGGAGCAGGCTGGAAGTCAAGGTACTGGAACGTCGTTGTCCGGCCACGGTGATCACGGACTCACCCTACGATCCTGAGAACCGGCGACCCCGGTCGTAACGCAGGCCCAGCGTGTCGCTTCTATCAGAAAAACCCACACGAAAGGGCGGACGCTCCGCCCGCCGCGCGGCACGGGTGAACGCACCCGTCATTCATCAGCCGGCCCTGATGCGGAACGTACCGGTCTACGAGGTGGTCAACGCTGAAGGCGTTGAACAGATTCATGAACTCGCCATGCGCATTGTCGAGAACATCGGGGTCGACTTTCGCGATGCAGAATCACTGGATATCTGGAAGAAAACCGACGCTGAGATACAAGGCGAACGTGTCCGGGTCAGCCGCGACACGCTGATGGCACTGGTCGACCAGGCGCCGCCGGAATACGTGCATCATGCGCGCAATCCGGAAAGGACGGTAACCGTCGGTGGCCACTCAATGGTAGTGTCACCTTCTTATGGTCCGCCTTATATCTATGATTTGGAAGGAAAACGCCGAACGGCCACGCTAGACGATCTACACAATCTGCAGAAACTCAATTACAT
>LUSG01000004.1:0-2598 GCA_001629395.1 Gammaproteobacteria bacterium REDSEA-S15_B12
CGTTGAACAGTGTCCATATGCATGACCTGGATATCTCGGATCATATTCTCACCGTGTTGCCGATGTTTCATGTGGGTGGGCTGAACATTCAGACCACACCCGCCCTTTATGTTGGTGCAACCGTTACGTTACAGCGACGCTTTGAGCCAGCCATGGTGTTGTCAGCCATTCGCGATCTTCGTCCGACTAGGCTTGTGCTGGTTCCGGCCACTATCATGGCGCTGGCCGAAAATTCGGACTTCGAGACCACAGACTTTGGTTCAATTCGATCAGTGACCACAGGGTCGACTATCGTTCAGAACTCGGTGATCGATATTTTTCACGACCGAAACGTTCCGGTTATACAGAACTATGGCTTGACAGAAACTGGCCCTGTTGCTCTTTACCTTCGTATTGATGATGCTTTCAGCCGCGTTGGTTCGACTGGCCGTGGAGCGCTGCACACCCGTTTTCGAATTGTCGATGACGAAGATCGGGACGTGCCTGCGGGACAGTCGGGTGAACTACTGTTGCAAGGGCCGAATGTGCTCTCGGAGTACTGGGGCGATCCGGCAGCAACCCTTGAAGCACTGCAGGATGGATGGTTCAGGACAGGTGATATTGGTTACTGTGACACTGATGGTTATGTGTATATCAACGATCGGAAGAAAGACGTGGTGATCTCTGGCAGTGAAAATATCTATCCTGCCGAACTCGAGTACGTACTCGATCAAATTGAGGGGCTGACCGAGGCTGCAGTAGTCGGAATGCCCGATAGCAAGTGGGGTGAAGTGCCTGTTGCGGTTATCGTGCTCGAAGCAGGCCATGACATCGACAATGCCACGCTGTTGTCGTGTTTCAACGGGGTGCTGGCCCGGTTTAAGCATCCCAAGGCGGTGGTCCGTGTCGATGCACTACCACGAAATGTCATGGGCAAGGTACTCAAACATGAATTGAGGGGACAGCTTGCCGATGGAACACTGGTACCGGATTAAGGCGGTTACGGGTTATCAGATGAGTTTGAAAATTCAAATACAGGTTGAAAACGGATGAACACCAGGCTGGGGATCACCTTGTTGGGCACCGGTTGTCCTGCGGTGAGCACAAAACGCTACGGGCCTGCCAACTTGGTTCAGTGTGGTGGTTTGAATCTACTCGTGGATATAGGGTCCGGTGCCACTCAGCGATTGGTGGGCTGCGGTGCGAGTGGCGCAACGGTTGACGCGTTGCTGATTACGCATATTCATACGGACCATCTCGTCGACCTGTACCAGTTCATTATTTCTTCGTGGCATCAGAATCGTGATCGTAAGCAAGTGATATACGGACCACCGGGTATCAGGCAACTGGTTGATTCGACGATGGAGGTCTGGAAGGCGGAACGGAACTTGAGGATTAAATGGGAAAAGCGTTCCTCACTGGCGGCGCTTGAGATCGACGTTCATGAATTGGATGCCGAGGGTGTGATACTTGAACAAGACGGTGGTCGGGTGAGCATGGTTGAGGTTGAGCACCAGCCAGTCGAACCGGCATTCGGTTTCATTTTCGAGGCGGCTGGACGTAAGCTGGCTGTTAGCGGTGATACGAGATATTGCGAAAATCTGGTCGAGGCCGCCCGGGAAGCCGATGTACTCGTTCACGAGGTGTTTGACCATGGGTCAATGCCGATTAGGGGCACCCGTACACAGGAGGGGCTGGCCAATGTCGCGGCTTACCATACAGCCAGTACTGACGTCGGCAAGGTGGCGACGCAGGCCAGGGCAGGCTGCCTGGTGCTGACCCACATCGTACCGCCAGATGCCGATCGTTCCAATCTGTTGGCACAAGCCCGGGCAGAGTATGCTGGCCCGGTGATCGTGGGTGAAGACCTTATGGGGATCGATGTCATCACGGGAACTGTGCAATGGGGTGACATGAGTTTCTGTCTGCCAGTCAAGTGACTACCGGTAGGATTTGGGACAATATTGACTGAGTATCCGGAATGAAAGCGCCATCAGTGCTTGCAAGCGACGTTATGTGTATTTGGTCAGGTGCCGCGGTTTGTGGAGAGGGACCATTGTGGGTGTCTGAGCAGTCGGTACTCTACTGGGTGGATATTGATGGCTGTCAGGCGCATGGGTACAACACAGCAAACCAGCAGGTTAAGACCTGGACGCTTGCTGAGAAAACAGGTTGGTTGCTCCCGTGTGAGGGACGGCGAGAACTGATCGGTGGGTGCAAATCCGGGGTATATCTCATAGATCTCGAGTCAGGCCAGCGGACGCTGTTGTTTGATCCAGAGCCTGATCAGTCCGGTAATCGTTTCAACGATGCCAAAACAGATCCAGAGGGGCGCATCTGGGCCGGTACCATGAATGATGGGGGTTCAGAAAAAACGGGCTGGCTCTACCGGATCGAATCCGATCTGACTTACCAGCGTTGCGATGGTCCCTATGCGGTGACGAACGGACCTGCAATTTCACCCGATGGTCGTGTGCTGTATCACGTTGATACGCATGGTGGTGTAGTCTACGCATTTGACAGGATGCCTAATGGGGAACTGAAAAATCGTAGGGTGTTTGTTACGATCGATCCATCTCAGGGCCGACCTGATGGCTTGACGGTCGACAATGAAGGATA
>LUSG01000004.1:2665-6401 GCA_001629395.1 Gammaproteobacteria bacterium REDSEA-S15_B12
GGATATATTTGGCTCGCACATTGGGGCGGTTACCGTTTAACGCGATTTACGCCAAAGGGTAAGATTGAGGGCATCGTGCCACTCCCGGCGCCACAGGTCACCAGTTGCGCCTTTGGCGGTGACGATATGAGTACACTCTTTATTACGACCGCGGCGCGTAACGTTGATCTCAAGCGATATCCTCACGCCGGAGGATTGTTCTGTGTGAATACAACCGTTACGGGCAAAGCGGTCCAGCCGTTTAGGATTTCTGAGTCTGCGCCACTACTCGAACTCGGTGTGCCTTCGGTCGGCCGCTAAGCGTATTTCACGGAAGGGGCGGCCCGTCCCGCTATAATGAAGCCCATGTCCGGCGTACGAAATATTCTATTTATCATGGCTGACCAACTCAGGGCAGATTACCTGAGTTGCTACGGACACCCGACGTTAGAGACACCGAATATTGATGCCCTTGCCACGGGTGGGATGAAATTTGATCGTGCGTACTGTAACGCGGCGATCTGTGGCCCGTCCCGGATGTCGTTTTACACCGGCCGAACAATGGCAAGTCATGGTTGTGTTTATAACCGGGTGCCGATTCGTACGGACGAGTGGACACTCGGTGACTACATGCGAGCTGAAGGGCTGCGTTCAGCTCTGGTGGGCAAGACTCATTTTGGCGCTAATCCAACAGATGCTGAGCGACTGAATCTCGCCACGGAGGGTGTTGACTGTCGTTTTGTACTCGAGTGTGGTTTTGAACCTTATGAACGTGATGACGGACTGCATCCGATGGGTATGTTTGATCCTAATCTCAGATACAACCAGTACCTGCGGGACCAAGGCTACGCATCTGACAATCCATGGAACGACTTTGCAGCGTCCGCGCTCGATGAAGATGGCGAAATCGTTAGTGGATGGTTTATGCGAAATGCTCATCGTCCAGCACGTGTGTCGGCTGAGCACTCGGAAACAGCCTACATGACGCGGCGTGCGATAGATTTTATTCGGGAGGCAGGTGACGAGCCGTGGAGTCTGCATCTGAGCTATATCAAACCGCACTGGCCTTACATGGCGCCTTCACCCTATCACAACATTTATGGTATTGAGGATGTTCTGCCCGCTGTACGCAGCGATGATGAAAGGGCGGATCCACACCCCGTGGTCAAGGCATTTATGAACCACGGGGAGGGTGTCGTTCTATCGGATGATTCTGCGCGTCACAATGTAATTCCGACCTACATGGGACTCGTGAAAGAACTCGATGACCATGTGGGCCATCTAGTGGCAGCTTTGTCAGATCTGGGCAGATCAGACGATACATTGATTGTGCTGACGAGCGATCACGGTGATTACCTGGGGGATCACTGGCTGGGCGAGAAAGAACTGTTTCATGAACCGTCTGTACGTATTCCGCTTATTGTCGCTGACCCGTCCAGGCCCGCAGACCAGAGTAGGGGGTCGACGTCCCGGGCACTGGTTGAGGGTATCGATCTGATACCAACGTTTATCGATGTGCTGGGTGGTAATCCGAATCAACCCTGGCTGGAAGGCAGATCGTTTCTGGACATACTCCATGGAAGAAATGGTGACTCAAGGGAGTTCGTTGTGGCTGAGCTCGATTATTTTGCCCGCAAAGCCAGGCTGGAGCTCAACGTAGCGGCTGACCGCGCAAAAGGATGGATGGTGCGTTCTGAACGGTGGAAATATGTGTTCTACGAAGGGTTTGAACCCCAGTTGTTTGACCTCGACAGTGATCCAGACGAATTAATTGACCGTAGCTCAGATCCGTCATGTAAGGAAATCATCGATGAGCACCGGGATCGACTTTTCCAGTGGTTCAGGTGCCGCAAATCTACGGTCACTGTTGATTATGACTATTTAAATACGCGTCATGAGTTTGCGACCAAGGGTGGGTTTATATTTGGGGAGTGGTAGGGTAATCCCGGTAATTAAATTTTCAGAATTTAGCCAGTCGTACAATACGTTAGAGAAAAGCCAATGATTTATACCAGCGAACGAACAGAGCTCAAACTGGAAATCCCCGATGTTTCGATAACGGAGTATGCGCTGCGACACGCAGATCGGTTGGCTGATAAGCCGGCGCTGATAGATGGTCCATCCGGGCGTACATTGACCTTTGGTCAGTTGACAGATGGAATTGAAAAGGTTGCGGGTGGGCTTTATGCACGAGGGTTCAGAAAGGGCGATGTCCTGGCGATCTATTGCCCCAATATGCCTGAGTACGCGCTGGTATTTAACGCTGTCGCTTCGGTGGGGGGTATCAACACCACAGTTAATCCACTGTACACAGCCGCAGAACTCGCTAAGCAACTCAACGATTCCAAGGCCAAGTTTCTAGTCACAGTACCCCCTTTTCTGGATAAGGCCCTTGAAGCCGCAAGCAACTCTTCAGTTGAGGAGGTATTCGTCTTTGGTGATGCTGAGGGAGCAAGCTCCTTTTCAGAGTTGTTGTCTACAGCACAGCCGGCCCCAGTTGTTGCCATCGACCCAAAGAATGATCTAGTGGTCTTGCCGTATTCAAGTGGTACAACAGGTCTGCCCAAAGGAGTGATGCTCACCCACCACAATCTGGTCGCTAATTTGTGCCAGGTCGATTGGTTCGAAGAACAAAAGCGAATGGGCGAGGACGAGATCATTCTGGCGATGCTACCGTTCTTCCATATTTATGGGATGATCGTGGTCATGAAGCTGGCCCTCGCTGGAGGTGCTACTGTGGTCAGTATGCCTCGGTTTGATATGGAGGAGTTTCTCGGGCTGGTACAGCAATACAAGGCGACCACGCTGCCACTGGTTCCCCCGGTCGTACTGGGATTGGCAAAGAGTCCTCTGGTTGATCAGTTTGATCTGTCCAGTGTGCGGACCATTTTCTGTGGTGCCGCCCCGCTGGGACGAGAACTATCGATAGAAACTAGCGAGAGAATTGGCTGTCCGATAATGCAGGGTTACGGAATGACTGAAGCAAGTCCTGTCACACACTTATCGTCGATGGATCCGGAAAAATCGCGCCCAGGTGCAATCGGAAAAGTGATTCCTGATACTGAAGTCCGGGTGATCGATGTGGAATCTGGTCAAGATTGTGTCCAGGGGAGTGACGGTGAGCTCTGGATTCGTGGGCCACAAATCATGAGGGGTTACCTCAATCAGCCCGAAGAAACTGCAGACTGTATCGATTCGGAAGGCTGGTACCACACTGGTGATGTCGGTTATGTCGATGAAGACGGGTTCTTTTTTATAGTGGACCGTGTAAAGGAGTTGATCAAATACAAAGCGATGCAGGTAAGTCCCGCCGAGCTTGAGGCTTTATTAGTGACGCACCCCGCGATACTCGATACGGCAGTCATTCCGTGTCCTGACGAGGAAGCTGGGGAGATTCCCAAAGCGATCGTTGTGCTGAAAGACCCCGCCGCTGCCAGTGATGCGCTGGCTGCGAAGATTATGGCCTTTGTCGCAGACAATGTCGCACCACACAAGCGTGTGCGATTACTGGACTTTGCTGAGCAGATACCAAAATCTGCTTCCGGCAAAATACTGCGGCGGGTGCTTGTCGATGCCGAGCGGAGTAAACACACCTAGCTGCCATCTAACACTGTGTGTTGCTTCGCTTCTAAGCTTTGACAGGCCGGAACGCTATGCCAATCTATACTCAGAGTGTGAATCGCTGGACAAAAGGATCCCGACTTGCAAAGCGATTTGATAAGGTGAACAATGGGCAGGTAATCAGCGATGCTGATAC
>LUSG01000004.1:6430-8725 GCA_001629395.1 Gammaproteobacteria bacterium REDSEA-S15_B12
TGCTGATACAGTACAAGCGTGACTACCAAAGGAGACAATGAATGCGATTTTCAATGAAACTAATTAGCGTCCTCGGTGCGACTGTCCTAGCGCTGACTGGCGTAACCATACAGGCGGATACACCTAAAGCGGGCGGTACGTTGATTATGTCGATAGGTTCAACGCCTCGACACCTCAATCCAGCCGTGCAGTCTGGGATTGCGACTGGTGCTCCAGGGGCACAGATTTTTGCTACCCTGTTGCGCTTCGATGATCAGTGGAATCCTCATCCCTACCTCGCCAAATCATGGCAGGTGTCAGATGATTCACGAACAGTGACGTTTAGTCTTGTTGAGGGTGCAACATTCCATGACGGCACACCAATTACCTCTAAGGATGTTGCGTTTTCCATCAAGACCATCAAAGAAAATCATCCGTTTAAAACGATGTTTGGCGCGGTAGAAAGTGTCGAAACACCGGATGCAAATACCGCCGTATTCAATTTATCGAAACCACATCCGGCTCTAATGCTGGCACTGTCTTCGCAGCTTGGCTCGATTATCCCTGAGCATATTTATGGTGATGGGCAAGATCCAAAGAAACATCCACGTAACTCTGAAAATGTGGTTGGTTCGGGACCGTTTAAGTTCGTTGATTTTGTTCGAGACCAACATATCATCCTCGAACGAAATGAGAACTTTTTTATTGAGGATCGTCCCTATTTAGACAAGATCGTCATGCGAATCATCAAAGATCCGTCCGCAAGATCGCTCGGTAGAGAGAATGGCGAAATCTATATGTCTGCCTTCGAGTCGCTGGCTCAAGATATCTTGCACGCGCAAGGTGTTTCTCACCTAACTGCGACGGACCAAGGTTATGCCGCTATAGGGCCATTATTCTGGTATGCATTTAATACGAAAAAAGAGCCATTGAGTGATGTCCGAGTGCGACAGGCGATTGCCTACGCGATTGATCGCGATTTCATTATGAATGCAATTAACCAGGGCACGACCAAGGCAGCCTATACAGGTATTCATCCCGGCAGTATTTTCAATGAGCCCAATGTCGAGCGTTACGATCTAGATTTAGATAAAGCAAATGCCATACTTGATGATGCTGGGTACGCGCGTGGGAGTGACGGTATGCGTTTCCCTCTGACAGTAGATTTCGGCTGGCCGGGTGCTAAACCTCAAGCGGAATACTTAAAACCTCAGCTCAAAAAGATTGGAATCGATATCACCGTACGGACATCAGCGGGATTTCCAGCTTGGGCGAAGACCGTCTCAAACTGGGACTTTGATATCACAACCGATGTTGTTTTCAACTGGGGTGACCCAGTTATCGGTGTGCATCGAACCTACCTGTGTGATAACGCGAAAAAAGGCGTGATTTGGTCCAACACACAGCGGTACTGTAATCCGGAAGTTGATGCCATTTTGGATAAAGCGGGTCAGGAGAATGATCAGGCGAAACGAGTTGCTTTCTATTCCGAAGCACAGAAACTGATTGCTCAAGATGTGCCGATCTATTTCACAGATACCGTGCCTTACCACACGATTTACAATCATACCAAGGTGGGTAATCCACCCAATACAATTTGGGGCACATGCTCTCCAATGGATGAGGTGTATCTGAAGAATTGACTTTGAGCAAGGTCAGATGTTGTTAGGAAATGCCTGCTGCTTGTCAGCAGGCATTTCTCTTTTGGTCGTACAAGTTAAGGTCATATTCACTACATAACAATTCAATGCAGTTTTTTATCATCACACTTAAGCGTGCCGGTTTTGGCCTGGTATTGCTGGTAGCTGTTTTGGCGTTAAATTTTCTGTTGATACATATAGCGCCAGGCGATGTCGCAGATACCATTGCCCAGGATGCTGGTGGATTAGATGCGGAGGTAATGGAGCAAATTCGCAAAGACTATGGCCTCGATCTGCCTTTGTGGGAGCAGATGGCAAAATATTTCTGGGGAGTGGCGAAATTTGATCTTGGTTATTCTTTTTACTACAACGAACCGGTTACCAAGCTCATATTAGAGAAGTTACCAGCTACGTTGTTGTTAGTGATTAGTGCACAGGTTTTTTCAATCTTTCTAGGGATATTGCTGGGTGTCACTGCAGCCCGAAATCCGAACGGAGTGACAAGCCATTTTGTTACGGTGTTGTCTTTAGTCGGTTACGCGGCCCCGGTATTTTGGACTGGCATTATGCTGATTATTCTATTTGCCGTTGTGGTCCCAATTTTTCCCATAGGAAACATGATAGATGTGTCGGTAGAAAGGGAGGGAATTGCTTATGTCATTGATGTGTTACATCA
>LUSG01000040.1 GCA_001629395.1 Gammaproteobacteria bacterium REDSEA-S15_B12
GGCCTTCACAGATCCCATCACTTTCTTTCGATCATGCAGTTTGGGCATGCGATTTAGATCCACAACCACTGCCTTAACGCGCTTACTCCCCATGACGGCGCCGACCCCACCCCGGGCTGCGAGCCGAGAAGGACGCAGGTCAGTGTCGCTGAAGGAGATTCCTGACAGTAATCCACCATACTCACCGACTGGACCACACAAGCCTATACTGACCTTATTGCCATACCGCTCGTGCAGCCGCGAAGCAGCTGCGAAATTACCCAGACCCATATATGGCGCGGCCGAGTCATAAGCTATTTCACCATCTTTCGAAATATGGATCACTACCCAATCCTCTGAAACGCCTTGTAGAGTTAAGCCCGCCATACCGAGTTGGCCTAAGGCGAATCCGAAGGTGCCACCTGCGTTCGCTTCCTTGATACCGCCCGTCAATGGGCTCTTACATCCGATACTGAGCCGGTTCGCATTTGAGAAGTTAGTGCCCGCAAATGGTCCCGCAGAAAAAATCAGAGGGTTTTCAGGGGACAATGGAT
Organism: Gammaproteobacteria bacterium REDSEA-S15_B12; assembly: GCA_001629395.1. GTDB lineage: Bacteria > Pseudomonadota > Gammaproteobacteria > Arenicellales > UBA868 > REDSEA-S09-B13. The sequence goes on from LUSG01000040.1 coordinate 534, forward strand.
CCACACTAGCAGCCCCACAGTCGATCAATGTCTTTGCTATTAAATAGCGACCACTGCGGGCAATGGCTTCTCCGTGCAACTCATTCCGATCTACCGTCCGACTATTCAGATCGATGTGAAGATACTCGCGCATGTGTCGACTCCCCTGCTAGATTTAGTGTTTTATCACCTACATTTTAGCACTGACCAATCCCTGGCTGAATAGAACGGCCTACCATTTCATCTCCGTATTACCATCCAGACCAATCGCCTGCCCGGAGATGTAGCGACCCTGTTCTGAACACAAGAATATAACGAGAGCAGCTACGTCTTCTTTGGCAATAAATACCTTCATCGAACTGCTGTCCACAAATTCTTCTTTAACCGTGTTTTGATCAACACCTCGCAAATCGGCTTCAGCGGCGATAATACGATCAATTCTTTCTCCTTCGACCGAACCCGGGCAAATTGCATTGACTCGAATATGTCTTTCGCCGAGTTCCGCGGCCAGTGATTTGGTAAGTCCGATCAATCCCCACTTAGAAGACACATAAGGCGTTCGGTTCGGCGGTCCGTAAAGACCAGCACTCGACGAGAGATTGACGATGGAACCCCCCGCAGCCATATCAAGCAGCGGTATCGCCTGTCGGCAACAGTAGTACGCTCCCAAAAGGTTGACTTCGATGGTTTTGACCCATTCCGACTCCGGTACTTTCTCCAGCCGACCCACGGGGCCGCCGATACCTGCATTATTGACGAGTATGTCCAAGCCACCGAACCGGGATCTGATCTCATTAAATAGATCTTCCACCTGGCCTGCCTGTGAAACATCCGTGACACAGGCCTGCAGGTCGGCATGCTCATCATCCAATCCGGCCACTGCAGTGGCATCGTTGTCACAGACACACACCTTCGCTCCCGCCATGGCAAATGATGCAGCGATAGAAAGGCCTATACCGCTTGCGCCTGCGGTTACCAGCACACGCTTACCACTCAACCCGGTCAGCTGAGTCATGACTAATCTATCCCCGAGTCATCGTCCAACCGGAATTCGAACCCATCCTCATGTGCCGCATCCATAAGCCACCGGATCAGGTGATCCGCGTAACTGCGCCGGACCACTACTTCGAAAATACAATCGCCCGAACTGTGAAAAGCCGGCGTAATCAGAACATTCGAATGTGCCAGAATGGTCTGCGCACAACTTCCATGCGTAAATGCGTCGGCGTGGAGATCCAACGTACACGCAGCCGACAATACATCCCGGGACTGACGGCCACCGATTCCGAGCAGCGATTGACCGCCGGTCAGATCGGTTATCGCCACGTGCAAACCTGACAGGCTGTCCTCAAGATTTTGCATTATTGAGGACCCCGGTTTCTTAACTGTAATCAACCACTCATCTGGACCCAGCCAATGGCAACTCAGGCCGCCTGACCTGACGACAGTGTTCGGGATCACTGGTAGCTCGACGCCGATTACTCGCTGGACTCCATTGCAAAACTGGGAATGAGTGCTGTTGCCACGTAGATTGACAAACTGGGCCACACTGATACCCGTGAACCAGACGCCATAATCACCGGCAATACCCCTTGAAGATATCCCCCAATCAATTCCCGCGAATTGAGAATGCTTACTCCCAGATACAGTCATGGCCTCCCATCGCTCCATCACTAAAACTCATTTGGCTGGCTCTCCCTGTAAACTCCCTGATTAACCATGCGTACATCTGATCTATGTTTTATGCAACCTATTTTCCGGATCATAAAACACCGGGCTTGTAATGATCGCCTCGATGAGCTGACCATCCAGTGTCGGTGCATAGACAGAGGCTCCCATCCGACTGTGACCTCCTTTAACCAGTGCCAAGGCTATCGAATGACCTAAAATAGGGCTGTAGTAACTCGAGGTTACATGCCCCGTCATTGGCACTGGATAGTCTGTTGATGGCTCGTTAACCAGTTGCGTGCCCTCAGGCAGGACCTTCTGCGGCTGTTCAGTCACAAGTCCAACCAGTTGTTTTCGGTTCTCTCTCAACATATCCGAACGAACAAGCGACCGTTTCCCTATAAAGTCTTTTGTTTTTGAAACTATCCAGTCCATACCGAGGTCAGCCGGTGTCACAGAACCGTCGGTATCCTGCCCAACGATGACATATCCCTTCTCAGCTCGCAAAACATGCATGGTTTCCGTACCGTAAGGTGTAATGTCGTACTCGCTGCCAGCCTCCATCAGTGATTCCCACAGAGTAGCCCCATCGTCTGCAGACACGTTAATCTCAAAAGCCAGCTCCCCGCTGAAGCTGATCCTGAAGACCCGCGCACTGATACCGGCCACGGAACCCTCCCGCAGACTCATAAAGGGGAAAGCCTCCGCAGACAAATCAATATCTGAACAAAGTCCACCCAACAGTGCACGACTGTTGGGC
>LUSG01000041.1 GCA_001629395.1 Gammaproteobacteria bacterium REDSEA-S15_B12
TGTATAAGAGACAGCTCCAGGCCAGGATCTACACTCTGACCCACACCGGCAACGAAGTCTGTGCAGCAGTAGAGCACGAGGTCGGCAATTGTGAGGCGGTCGCCGCACACGTATTCCCTGCCTTCCATCAGCACATCCAACCAGGCAAGACCGTCCTGGGCAATTGTTTTTAAGCCTTCGGCGGCCTCCGGCAGACAGCGCATCCTGTCTTTGAACCGCTCCAGGCCCTCGGAATAACGGAATCCGTTGTACATGTTTTCCGTAATTTTCTGTTCCACTCGACGGGTCCACATGCGTGTTTCCGCCCGCTCCTGGGCAGTGGTGCCTATCAACGCAGGGCTAGGATGTACCTCCTCCAAGTACTCGCAAATCACTACCGTCTCTGCCAGAACCGAACCGTCATCAAGTTCCAGGGCGGGCATTTGTCCACCGGGATTCTTGTCGGTATACGGAGATTTTCGGTTCTCTGCGCCCAGAATATCGTGTTCCAGGGTTTCCAACTCTATTCCCTTTTCGATCATGAACATACGCACCATGCGTGGATTGGGTCCCATCGAATTGAGTAGCTTCATTTATTTCCTCCTTTTGGGCGTACGAAGTCTTAAACCGACACTACCCAGGTGTTTACAGAAAGTATAAGAAATTTTAGACGGAGGTGGGTATCCGACGTCATAGCATGATCTGTTGTGCCCGCACATCGGATTGAATTTTTCAAAATAGGTTTTTGGCTAATCTGTTTAAATGATTAATGCGGTTTGACTGCTCATTTAAAGATTTAGTTTGATAATACGAAGGTCGGAAAAACCTAATACCCATCAACCGACTATTCAACGTGACTGCCTGATGTGGCTGAGAATTGTCTGTGCAGCGTTGTGACCTGGGATGCCACTCACCGTTCCACCAGGCCAAGTGCCAGAACCACATAGATACAAACCTGTGGTCGGAGTCGTGTAAGCCGAACAGTCTGCCAATGGGCGTAATCCAAACATTTGGGAAGGCATCATCTCCAGGAAATCCAAAGGACTGAGTGCGCGATAATCTATTATCCTATCTTTAAGGTCAGGCATTGATCGGCTGATAATCTCTATACAACGAGAAGCCATTTCCCCTCGTTCGACCTTCCAGCTCCCTTGAGTCAGTTCAACAGGGGCGTGCCAGACATTACAGCTCATGATGTGTTTACCCTCGGGGGACATATCAGGGCTGGTCAACGACGGGATCAGTCCGAGGATGATAGGCTCTTCTGATGGTCGACCGTACTTAGCATCATCGTATGCACGCTCCATGTAATCCAGGCTCGGAGCCAACCTAAACTGACAACTCGCGTAAGCCCGTTCAAATCCTGTGGGAGCTGCCGTGAACGTTGGCACTCCGTCTAGCGCCAGCGCTAACTTGAAAGACGAGCCCCGTTGGGGCAGCTGGTGCACGTTCTGCTTAAACCGCGGCTCTTGCAGTGGATCTGATAAAAGATCAATAAGTGTGGTCCTTGGATGTAGATTGGAAGCTACCGTTGTCGCCTGAATAAATTCACCGTTATCCAGTTCCACACCTTCTATACCAGTCATGCCGGCAACAATTTGGTTAACACCTGCGCCGACACGTATTGTTCCACCCGATGCTTCGATACTATTCTGCATAGCCTGGGTAACGGCACCCATACCACCGATTGGCAGCCCAGTAGACCCTCTCAAATACTGCTTACGCGGGTCGTGTCCCGTACCGATACTTGAAGAAGCAAGTGATAACGGCCGCATGAGCAGCAGGGATGCTGTCCCAGGCGTGTAGGGACCGACCAGATTTGACGTTGCACTGATGGCCGCAATGACCGATTTAAGCTCTTCAGATTCGAACCAATCATCTAATAAATCTTTTAAGCTACCAAGAACAATCCTTGAAAATGCCTGCTCGTCTTCCGGCGTTTCCAGTTGTTGGGCGAACTCCTTTATCGTAGGTGGTGGCTTAAATAGCGACACAGCTATTTTTCTAGCAAAGTCATTCAAATATTCGAAAAAACTGGCGTAGGCCGTCACATCTTTAACAGAAAATTTCCTGATTTCCTCGGCTGTCTGTTGTGGGTCTCTCCAAGCAACCATAGCGCGACCATCGGGGAACGGTACAACCAGAGAGGGATCGGGTGATCTAAACTCAAGTCCGAATTTGTTCAACTCGAGATCAGACACTACTTTCGGCTCTAGCGAACCCGGAGAATTCGGCATAGACGCCTTGAACCCGGGCATAAATTCGTATTCTGTACATAACCCACCAACACGATCTCGTCGTTCTAGAACAAGTACCTTTAGTCCTGCTCGAGCAAGATACCCCGCGCAGGTTAAGCCGTTGTGACCGGCCCCAACAACAACGACATCATATCTATTGGTCATAACCAATTAATGTAACTGGGTTTTCCGAAGGCAGCGGCGACCTCCCACGAACCATGTCCGCAATTTTTTCAGCAAGCATTATCGTAGGCGCGTTGGTATTACCGGTCGTAATGTCCGGCATGATAGATGCATCGACCACCCGGAGCTGATCGACCCCATGAACTTTGCCCTGGTCGTCTACCACGGATCCTGTGTCTGATCCCATTTTGCAGGTCCCGCAGGCATGTTTGGTAGACCGTAGCGTATTCTTGATGAAATGATCGAGCTGTTTCGCATCTGTAACCGACGCGCCAGGTGCTAACTCTTTCCCGAGGTAAGGCCGAAATGCAGGGGTGTTAAAGATTTCACGCGCCTCTTCTATTCCTGCACGCAATGCTGTGTAATCCTGCTGGGTCTCCAGGTAATTAAAGACTATCGAAGGTGGCACGTCTGGATCTTTGCTTTGTAGTTTTATATGTCCACGACTATTTGATCGCAGGTAACTCAGCGCAACCTGAAAACCATGATCCAGTTCCGGCGCTTTTCCGACCTCATCAACCAGAAGCGGCATAAAAAGCAGCTGTAGGTCTGGATGAGTGAGGCCTTGTTTTGACTTAATGTATCCTGCAATCTCAAAATGATTTGTAGCACCCAGCCCCCTGTTCGTGACTAACCATTGAAGACCGATAAGCGCCTTTCTGTGCAGTTTCAGGGCACTCGTTGTGGTAATTGGCTGAAGTGACCCGTATCTGACGTTAACATTTATATGGTCTTGTAAATTTTTCCCGACACCAGGCAAATCGTGAATCGTCTTTATATCGAGTTGATTCACCAGCTGGGCGGGTCCAATCCCGGAAAGCATCAAGAGCTTCGGGGAATTGATTGCGCCAGCGCACAAAATGGTCTCCCGAATCGAACGAATGAACGCAATGCCGCCCTTTATTCTCAGTTCTATACCCTGCGCACATTTGCCCTTCATCGACACTCTTAAAACTGTAGAACCGGAAGCAATGGTTAGATTATTCCGTCGCCGTACTGAAGCGAGATCAGCGGATGAGCCACTTTCCCTCGTGCCATCGCGAATCATCTGGTCCATCAACCCAAACCCTTCCTGTTGCTCACCATTAGTATCTCTGCTCCAGGGATGCCCGGCCTCAGAACTGGCTTGAGCAAACACCTCACACAAAGGATTAGAAAAATGTGGGGCAATTACTGAAACGGGCCCACTTCCACCTCTAAATTCACTGGCGCCGCCACTAAATGTTTCGAGTTTCTTAAAATACGGTAAGCAATTCTTGTAAGACCAGTGCTTGAATCCAGTTGCCCTGGCCCAGCAGTCAAAATCAAGTCGATGCCCCCGCACAAAGCACATCGCGTTGATTGAAGACGATCCGCCCAAGACTCTTCCGCGAGGGCAAGACAGCTGCCGATTTTCCAGGTAGGGCTCAGGGTCACTAATGTAGTTCCAATCATATTTCCAGCTATTCATTGCATGTGCGAACGCAGAAGGCATCTTGAGAAACACACTTCTATCCTCCGGACCCGCTTCAACAAGCAGCACAGAAACCTCGGGATCCTCGGACAGTCGATTTGCAAGCACACAGCCAGCGGT
>LUSG01000042.1 GCA_001629395.1 Gammaproteobacteria bacterium REDSEA-S15_B12
TACCAGTACCGAATGATCGAATTCGTCTTGGGTAACCGGAATCCCAACATGCTCAAACCGCATGAGAAGCTGCCTGAGGTGCATGAGGCCCTGTCCAAAGAGCTGACCCAACCCAGTTTCTATGACGAGGTGAACACCTATCTGTTTCGCACCATCGACGGGCACGAAAAAAATCTACCCCCGCCCAAGCTAGATGCACCGCATGAAGCGGTACCGGAAATTCAGGCAAAGTGGAAAACTGTCTACAGAGATATCGACGAATTTTGGACACTCTATGAGCTTGGCGAAAAGCTGGTCGATCTGGAAGATTATTTTCGCCGCTGGCGGTTCAACCATGTCACCACGGTTGAACGGGTAATCGGTTTCAAACGTGGCACGGGCAGCACCTCAGGAGTCCAGTATCTGCGTAAAATGCTAAGCGTTGAGCTCTTCCCCGAACTCTGGCAGGTGCGGGGGGAACTTTGATGCTGCTGCGAAAAGAGCACTTCGATATTCCTGATGGGGTGATCTATCTGGATGGCAACTCGTTGGGGCCGTTGCCAAAAGGTGTCATAAAGCGCGTTGGTGATGTCGTCACGCGAGAATGGGGGTGTGAGCTGATCCGGGCATGGAACACTGCCGACTGGATTTCCCTCCCTCTACGTGTCGGTGATCGGATAGGACGGCTGATCGGGGCGCCGGAAGGTTCAATCGCCACTGGTGACACCCTCTCGATCAAGGTCTACCAGGCGCTTGCGGCGGCCCTGAAGATGAGTCCTGGCCGTCGAGTCATCCTGTCGGACAACGGTAATTTCCCGACAGATCTCTACATGGCACAGGGGCTGATTGGCACTATCGACAAAGGCTACGAATTGCATACGCTGGCACCCGAAGACTTAGTCGAGGCGATCACCGAAGATGTAGCGGTGGTGATGCTGACCCAGGTCGACTACCGCTCGGGACGCATGCACGACATGAACGCGATTACTAAAGCTGCCCACGCCGCAGGGGCTGTGATGATCTGGGATCTCGCGCACAGCGCCGGTGCGGTGGCAGTGAATATGACCGGTTCGAACGCCGAATTTGCCGTGGGCTGCACCTATAAATACCTCAATGGTGGCCCTGGCGCCCCCGCTTTCATCTACGTACGTCCCGATCTCATTGAAAACGTCGAGCCCGCCTTGGCCGGATGGATGGGCCATGACACCCCCTTCGCAATGGAGGTAGGCTATCGCCCTGCCATGTCAACTGAACGTTTGCGCGTCGGCACGCCACCAATCGTTCAATTGTCGATGCTCGACGCCGCGCTGGACGTGTGGGAAGGCGTCGATATGACCAGCCTGCGCGCGGTGTCTATTGACCTTTCCGAGCTGTTCATCACTGAGGTGGAACGCCGTTGTCCGCAAATGGTGCTTGCTTCGCCACGTGATCCACAACTTCGCGGATCGCAAGTGTCTTTTGCTTTCGAAAACGGATACGCAGCGATGCAGGCACTAATTGATCGGGGTGTGATCGGAGATTTCCGTGCACCTGACATCATGCGATTTGGGTTTACGCCGCTTTATTTGGACAGGGGCGATGTCGTGACCGCTGCAGAGACGATTGCAGAAGTTATCGGCAATGAGCTTTGGGCCGATCCCAGGTATCAAACAAGATTTCGAGTAACATGAGCCAGGACCAAACAATGACTGTCTTATTTGTGCAAAACCACTGCTGCACGGGCAGAGCCTGTGATGAAGTCCCCACGAAATTTTGGGAAAATCTAAAGAAATATTGGCTGATTGATGCGGCTTCTACTGTTCTAGGATAGCTGAGAATAATACCGATGCCAGTGATTACCAATATCGATGACTTAAAGCGTATTTATCGCCACCGCGTGCCGCAAAGGTACCATAGAATATTGATTGTTAGTCTTCTGTTTATTGCAGCAGTATATCCGGGAGAACTAGGAGAGATAACTCGCCTCTCAGCCTTTGATGCATATATTCAGGTTTCCGCTTTTGTTGCAGCTACACTACTGTTCTTTTTCAGTTTGGAACATTTTTTCAAGATTGATGTAGGCAAAGTTATGGAGAAAGGCGGAGCATGGCAAGTTCCTACTGCCGGCTGTCTCGGAGCACTCCCAGGTTGCGGTGGTGCAGTTGTTGTAATAACTGCTTTCGCTCGTGGAAATATTACCTTAGGTGCAATGGTTGCCGCTTTGATTGGAACCATGGGCGATGCAGCTTTCCTACTTTTGGCCAAAGAGCCCACAACTTACGTGAAAGTAATGGTCATCTCTATAATTTCAGCAATTGTGTTTGGCTGGTTAGTTGATAGACTCCATGGCGGTGATCTTTACAGTTCTGACATTAGGTTTTTAGGGCATAAAGTAATCGGAAACTTACGTTATAGAGACAAGACCTACATCATGATTGCTATTCCAGGTCTCATTCTTGGAACTATGCAACTCATGCAGATAGACTTGTATGCCCTAGGTCCCGTTGTTTTGGCTATAGGTTTGGTAGGAGCTGCCCTTTCCGTGAGTGTGTGGGCAATATCTCCAGTTAGCGCAATTACAGTTTCTAAGGATCATCCGTTCACTCGTACTACTGAAGAAACATCCTTTGTAACCGTCTGGGTTATTGTAGCCTATCTAGCATATGAATATGCGTATTCATTTTTTGGTTTAGATTTAGCAGGTTTGGCAGAAGCAGCTTGGATTTTCATCCCGTTATTGGCAATTTTAATAGGATTTGTTCCTGGTTGTGGCCCACAGATTTTGGTTACGACTTTATTTCTATCAGGAATAATTCCCTTTGCAGCATTAATTGGAAATGCAATATCAAATGATGGGGATGCCTTGTTTCCAGCAATAGCAATTTGTCCTAAAGATGCAATTTTAGCTACAATTTATAGTGCTATTCCTGCTGTAATTGTTGCTTATACTTACTTGATTTTTTTAGAAAATTAAAGACTGTTCTTTTATTTTTAAATCAAAAATTTATTAAATATCTTTGTTAAATTAGTATAATACTTTTTATGACCAAACCAACACAAGAACAATTAGATACTTTAGAAG
>LUSG01000043.1 GCA_001629395.1 Gammaproteobacteria bacterium REDSEA-S15_B12
GTCCCAAATCTGTCGTCACCGCGCCATTTCCCGTTTTGACATCCATCACTAGGGCATCGAGGTCAGCAGCCAATTTTTTAGACAAGATAGAAGACGTGATTAATGCGATCGATTCTACCGTGGCGGTAACGTCCCGAACCGCATAGAGACGCCGGTCTGCCGGTGCCAGCTGCGCAGTCTGGCCGATGATGGCACAACCGATCTTTTCGACCGCGTTTCTAAATCGGATGGTTTCTGGCTCGGTATCGTAACCCGGAATACTCGACAGCTTGTCCAGGGTGCCGCCTGTGTGTCCCAAACCACGACCGGAAATCATCGGCACATGGGCGCCGCAGCCCGCCAGCATTGGTGCCAGCATCAGACTGACACAATCCCCGACACCCCCTGTAGAGTGCTTGTCGATGATCGGCCCGGATAACCGATCTCGATCCCATTTCAGCACGGTGCCCGAATCCCGCATGGCAAGTGTCAGTGCGACACACTCATCAGTCGTCATGCTTTTCAGGAAAACGGCCATCGCGAACGCGCCGACCTGCGCGTCGCTTAATCGATCTTGTGTCAGTGCCGTTACAAACTGTTCGATGTCTGCTTTTTCCAGAACCTCACCATCGCGTTTGCGTGCGATCACCGCCTGTGGGAGAAAGGGATCCTTCATGGGTAAGGTCTGAATCAGTGGGGCTGACTTGTCAGCTTGAGTCCGCCGTGTTCAATCGGGACAGGAACGACTCGATCAGGCGCCCCAGGCGGGGGGTGGCCCCTGCACCTGCTGCCAGTGTTTCTTCGTGGAAGAGTTCTTCCTGCATCCCGGCGGCGAAGTTGGTAATCACCGATATCGCTGCGACCCGCATACCCCAGTGCCGCGCCACCAGACATTCCGGGACGGTCGACATACCCACGATATCTGCTCCCAGTGTGCGAAAGGCACGGATTTCTGCCGGGGTCTCGAAATTGGGGCCCAGACACCAGATATAGATGCCGTCATGAAGCGCAACACTGATCTCCCGGGCGGACTGATGCAGTAACGCCCGAAGCTCGGGATCATAGGCCCGGTTAAGATCAACAAAACGCGGGCCGATGCTGTTGTCATTGGGCCCTGCTAACGGGCTGACACCCGACCAGTTGATATGATCCGACAGCATTACGAGACTGCCCGGCGGCATGCTCTGCTGCAGACTGCCGGCAGCGCAGGTCAATAGCAGAATGTCGCACCCGCATTCCCCGAGGGTGCGGATGGGTAGTGCTAAATCGGTGGGATCGTGTCCTTCGTATACGTGAAATCGGCCTTGCATACAGGCAACACGGGTTCCGGCCCAATCACCGATGACAAGCTTTCCCGTGTGTCCTTCGACCGTCGTCACCGGGAATCCTGGCAGGTCCTCGTAAGGAATCGCAATACTCTGCTCAATAAACCCGGCGATATCAGCCAGCCCGCTGCCGAGCACGATCCCAACGCGGGGGGGGCGACCCGCGGCCGCATCGCGCACTACCTGGGCTGCTGGCTTATGTGTTGTCATCAGGCCGTCGGGGTAAAACGAAAATCACATGGTTCGCCATACATTGATTATAGTAGGCAGCGAGAAAAGCGATGATCAGTCGCTACACGTATAACCAATTTGTGTACTCGTACCTACAATTTTCAGTGATCTTCCGTTGATATGACCGACACCCGAGCCGACGAAAAACCACCTCTACTTGCGGCCTGTGCCATCACCAAGGGCTTCCCGGGCGTCTGGGAGCATCTCATTCTCGATCATATCGACTTCGATGTGCGTGCCGGAGAGGTCCACACGTTACTCGGTGAAAATGGTGCCGGCAAAACCGTGATCGCCAATATTCTGTCTGGTTATTACGCAAAGACCGGGGGTGACGTCAGAGTCAATGGTGAAGTCGTCAACTTGACGTCTCCGCGCGATGGACTGGCCCACGGTATCGCCATGGTCCACCAGGAACTGATGCTCGTTCCCGCGTTTACGGTTGCCCAGAATGTGATGGTTGGCCTGGATGCACCCGCATTTTCGTTCGAGATACAAGCGGTGCAAGACAAGCTCGCGGCACTGTCGACGCGCTATGGTCTTCAGGTTGACCCCCGGGCACGGGTTGAAAACCTTTCTGCTGGCGAACAACAGCGGGTGGAGATCCTCAAGGTGCTCTACCATGAACCCAAAGTACTGCTTCTCGATGAACCCACCTCACTGCTGACGCCCGGAGAAGCCGATCACTTGTTCATCGTCCTGCGAGCCATGGCCGATGACGGCAAAGGTGTGGTCTTCATTACGCACAAAATGCGCGAGGTTTTTGCGGTCTCGGACAGGGTAACCGTTCTGAAGCTCGGTAAAACACAAGGCACACAGAGAATCAGCGAAACCACGGTCGAGGCATTGACCCGAAAAACATTTGGTGAACTGGTTCCGGACTACATGCCTCGACCTCCAACGCGCTCATCAGAAAATGCGGTGGTGCTCGATAATGTCGTACCTGCTGGCAGTGCCGAACAATCGCCTCTAGCACCGATCAACCTCGCAATCCGTAAGGGCGAGATATTCGGAATCGCCGGTGTTGCGGGCAATGGTCAGAGCGAGCTCATTGCTTGCCTGACAGGACTCAAAGCAATTGAGCGCGGTGCGGTGCGAATCCTGGGCAAGGATATGACCGGTCAGTCACCCCGGGCGTTCATCGAACTCGGTGTGGCTCACATTCCCGAACAGCGTCGGGAAATCGGCATCGTGGAACCCATGTTCGTAGCCGAAAATGTGGTCCTTAAAGACTATCGCACCGCTCCCTTTTCCAAACGGGGCGTACTGAATCCACGCGAGATCACCCGTCATACCAAAGACATCGTGTCAAAGTTCAATGCACTGGTACCGGATCTTTGGACCACAGAATCCAGAATCCTGTCCGGCGGCAATATCCAGCGTCTCATACTCGGCCGTGAAACCTGGCGCAGCCCGCCCGTCATCGTCGCCTCTCACCCCACGGAAGGGCTGGATGCCCGAGCCATCCGCCATACCTGGGAGCTCTTTCTCGAACTACGGGCGTCGGGTTCCGCCATATTGGTCGTATCGGAAGACCTGGACGAGATCATGTCACTCGCCGACCGAATCGGGGTGCTTTTCCAGGGCCAGCTGATGGGTCCAGTCGATGGCCAAAACGCCGATCGGGAACAGTTAGGACGCTGGATGGCGGGCAGTGACGAGGCTCACGTGGCGGCCTGATCCTGCGCAATCAATATCACTCACGAAAATAGGGGTTCCCCAATGCTTTCGGAAACTGCACGCGTCCAATCGCGCCGGCGACCACCAGCAGGGTGACAATATAAGGCGCCATCGCGACCAACTGCCAGGGAATTATGTCCTTGACCTTGGGATAGGTCGGAATCCAGGTCGCCAGGGTATCGAAAAACCCGAAGATAAAGCCGCCCAGCAGCGCCAATAACGGATTCAATCCGCTGAAGACGACCGTCGCGAGTGCAATAAATCCTCGACCTGCAACAAGCTCTTTGGTCACTGCACCAAACCAGTCCACACTGAGATAAGCGCCGGCCAGTCCTGCCAAACACCCGGCTGCTACCGCAGTACCCAGGCGTAATGCGTTCACCCGGATGCCGGCAACATCGGCTGCCGCGGGATTTTCTCCGACTGCCCGGATACGTAATCCGAGTTGCGTCCGACGCAGCAACCAGTACACGCCAACAGCCAGTATCACGGTGACGATCACCAATGGACTCAAGCTGCCGACACCAAGCGGTATTAACTGGATTTGCACGGTCCGGGGGACACTGTGGAATCCTGGTGCACCCAGGATGATGAGCATAAATGCAACAAAACCGAATGCGAATAGATTGATGCCAACACCCGTGATCAATTGACTGCCCTTCCAGTAGGTATTGACCACACCGAATACCAGCCCGATGAGTGCACCCGTACCCATGCCGACAGTAAGCCCGATGAGAGCACTACCGCTGGCTTCAGCTCCCAACGCGCCTGACAGCGCACTGATCAGTAGAATCCCTTCAAGCCCGATATTGAATAAACCGGCTGATTCCTCGATGGTCTCACCGATTGCCGCGAGTGTGATCGGCACCATCGCGTGTAACGACCCGAAAAGAACGCCCCAGAGATGATCGAGTTCCATCGATCTGCTTCCTGTCCCGTGTTTTTGCCCACACCCGTACCACCACCGTCCTCAACTCCGGCACAGCCAATGCCAAGATGATCACCCCTTCAATAACCCTCACCAGCTCCAGGGGCACACCGGGCGAGAACTGCATGATACGGCCTCCAACCAGCAATCCCCCAAAAAAGATCGCAGCAATTACTATCCCGATGGGATGGTTACGGCCAATCATGGCCACACCAATGCCGTCGAACCCCAGATTGACAAACTGGGGCAAACCACTCAACACGGCATAGGTGGGGGGCCTGCCCATCACCTGAACCGCACCGGCGAGACCCGCTGTCGCCCCACCGATCACAAATGCGGTCATCACCTGCTTACGTCGACTGATGCCTGCATAGTGTGCAGCTTCTGGATTGTGACCACTGACCCGTAACTCGAATCCACTGGTGGTTCGCCAGAGCAGGAAGAGTACCACCGCCACCGCCACCAGGGCGATGATCAGTCCGTAATTGAGGCTGGTCTGCGGGACCATCCTCGCCAGACGCGACGTTTCAACAATGCTGATGGTTTTTTCGCCACGTAGCGGATCAGTGAGCACATTCGCGATCAGGTAAAACGCAAAAAAATGGGCGATCCAGTTAAACATTATGGTGGAAATCACTTCGTGGACACCGCGGCCCAGCTTGAGCAGCGCGACCGGTAAACTCCAGATCATACCGGCCAGCATGGCAGCCAACAGCGCAACAACCACATGAAGCGGATAAGGCAGCTGAATCAGGCTGACGGATACCGCCGCCAGTGCACCGATGTAGAGCTGACCTTCAGCACCAATGTTGAAAAGACCACCCCGCATCGCAACTGCAAAGGTCAGCGCTGTCAGAATCAGCGGCGTTGCGTTGGCCAACGATTCTGCCCAGCTATAGAAACTGCCAAAACTGCCCCGGAAGAGTGAGCTATAGGCGGAAATGGGATCATAGCCATAGACGAGCATGATGGCCGCCCCAATGACCAGCCCGATGATACCGGCAACAACCGATTCAACCACTGGATTCAGTTGGCGCAGATGCATGAAAGTCATCATTGTGAAAATAAACCGCGGCTTAGATCAAAACACTAGGCAGGCACAATGTAACAGGGGGAGAGTCAAAATGGCCCTCTCCCCCTTGTCTTAGACTGCTTGGTGCGTGTTGAAAGTCAGTCCGGATATTGGTTCCGAATATCCCCAATCGTATCGGGGCACCAGCCGCAAGGAATCTCGGCCTCGCCTGAACTGATTTTGGCTTCGAGTTCGCCGACCGCATCCCAGATCCAGCCGGGTACAGCAGCACGCATGGCATCCCAGTTTGCCGTGATCGTACCGCGGTCAGCCTCGGTGCACGCCCCGCGTCGGTGCCGTCGACCGACCGGCCGCCGGAAGGGCCGGGAGGGGGAGCCTGATGCGCCTGGGAACGACCATCGTCACCGCGGTGCTGCTGGTGGCCATCCTCGGGGCCGCCGTGGTGCAGTTCGTCCTGCTGGTCGACTGACCCGGCCCGTCAGCAGGCCGGTCAGTCGGGCCGTCGCGCACCCGTGGCGGTCAACGCCCCGGCGAAGATGAGCGAGATGCCCACGAGCAGCGACACGGCGAAGCCCGTCATCTCGTCCAGCACCGAGTTGAGCAGGCCGCCCCAACTCAGCACCAGCGCCCCGGCCACGGCGA
>LUSG01000044.1 GCA_001629395.1 Gammaproteobacteria bacterium REDSEA-S15_B12
GTGCCATACTCAGTGTAGCAATGATGTTTGAATTCAGTTTCCACCAGCCTGCGCTCGCACGGGCTATCGAACAGGCCGTGGACCGCACCGTGCAGCACGGTGTGTTAACACCGGATGTGGGCGGCCAGGCAACGACTGGCCAGGTGACCGAGCAGGTGCTTGCGCATCTGGCACAGGCTGACTGATCCGCATGTAATCCATCATAATGTCGACCTTGCCGCACCGGCTACCGGTGCGACCCCCATCCAGAGACTCAAAGGTACGGAGCAAACACCATGACACAATCGGTCAGCTGCGGCGAAGCACTCATCTCACTGCTGGAGAGTTACGATGTAGACACCGTCTTCGGCATTCCCGGTGTGCATACCCTGGACCTGTACCGCGGCCTTGCCCACAGCAATATCCGACATGTACAGGCCCGCAACGAGCAGGGCGCCGGTTTCATGGCCGACGGCTATGCCCGCCTTGGCGGTAAACCCGGGGTGTGTGTGCTGATTTCAGGTCCTGGTGTCACCAACGCCTGCACACCGATGGGACAGTCCTTTGCGGATTCCATCCCTGTACTGGTGATCTCGAGTACCACCGCCAGCTACAGCCTGGGTAAAGGCTGGGGCTGCCTGCACGAGGTCACCGATCTTGAAGCGGTCACCCGCCCACTGACGGCTCTCAGTGCCACCGCCGGATCAGCCGATGACCTGGAAGAACTGATCGGGCAGGCATTTTCTATTTTTGCCTCTGAACGGCCACGGCCGGTCCACATCGCCATACCGATTGATGTCCTGGCACAACCGGTCAGTTCGACCTGGCAGCGCCGGGTTGTACCGGCCCCGCCGGCACCGTCCGGTTCCGCGATCCGCGAGGCGGCTGCCTTGCTGCGGCAGGCCGAGCGACCATTGATCTATGCTGGCGGCGGTGCGGTAAATGCAGCGCCCACGCTCACCGAAATAGCCGAACGACTGGATGCCGCGGTCATTACCACCACTGCCGGTAAAGGCGTGGTACCCGATTCCCACCCGCTGTGCATTGGCGGTGGCATCGTCCGGCCGCAGGCCCGGGACTTTCTAGCCCAGGCCGACGTGATTCTCGCCATTGGCACCGAAATGTCCGAGACCGACAGCTTCGTCGAACGGTTAACACTGAACGGTCAGTTGATCCGCATCGATATCGATCCACGGAAGATGAACGATCTCTACCCCGCTGCGATCGGCATCGTTAGTGACGCAGGTTTCGCCGCCCGAGCACTGCTGTCGGTGCTGGGCACTGAGACCCAGAACCACAACACCGTGAGCGGGGTCGCTGTCGTGTGCCGCTCGCTGGTTGATGAACTAACAGACAGCGAGTCCCGCCATATCGGCATGCTTGACGTACTGCGTGAGGTCTTGCCCAGCGATGCCGTCATTGCCGGTGATATCTGTCAGGTAGTGTATACCGGTGCGTTCGCCTTTCCGGTGGAGCAGCCACGGCAGTGGCACTACCCCGCCGGCTATTGCACACTGGGTTGCGGTCTGCCCAATGGAATCGGCGGCAAACTCGCACTCGATGATACACCGGTGGTGGTCCTCGCCGGCGACGGCGGCTTTATGTTCACGGTACAGGAACTGATCACGGCCGCTGAACTGCGCCTGTCGCTACCGATCATTGTCTGGAACAATGCCGGACTCAAACAGATCCGGGACGACATGGCACACCGCAAAATACCGGCCGTGGGTGTCGATGGTATCAATCCGAATTACCCGCAACTGGCAGGTGCGTGCGGCTGCAAGAGCAACCGCCCTGACAGCGAAGCCGCATTCCGATCGGCTGTTACCGATGCTTTTACTGCTGAGGTGCCGACATTGATCGAGGTCTTTGAAGACAGCGATTGGCTCAGCTGAACCGCTGAGGCCTACGTGACGAGGGTCCCCAACAAAATGCCACCAGCGCGAACACCCGCTGGCCAACCGCACTGAAGACCCACCCGCTACGGCACCCGTGCTTAAACCTTAGAGATCGAGTATCAGCGTCTCGCCGTCGGTAGCGCGTGAGACACAAATCATGATCGATTCGTTGGCCAGCTTTTCAGCGCTACTGAGTACATGATCCCGATGGTCGGCCTCCCCGCCCAGAAGACGCGTCCGGCAGCAACTGCACAACCCATCTTCACAGGACGTCTCGACGTCAAGACCCGCATCCCGCACCACCTCGAGAATCGACCGCTCGGGAGGCACGCTGAGGGTTATTTTCTGCCGGGACAAGAAGACATCAAAAGCCTCGTTGGGCAGCTCGTCAGTAACCGGTTCGAGCGCAAACAACTCCGAATGAAACGTCTCTTCGGACCAGTGACTGCTGTGCAACCGGGCACTCTCAACCAAACCCGCCGGGCCACACACATAAATGTGCTGCCCGGGAACTGAATCCGCCAGCAGGGCTTGGACGTCCAACCCGTTAGCCGGGTTGCCGTCGTCATGATGAAATGTAACCTTCGGGCCGAACACGGACCGGACCTCTTCCAGGAAAGGCGTCTCGACTTCGTTCGGTGTGCAGTAATGCAAGTGGTAGTCTTCAGGACGGGCCTTGAGCTCATGTCCCATGGCGAGAATCGGTGTGATGCCGATACCGCCGGCAATCAGCGTGTGCATCGTGGCGTCGGCCGCCAGCGCGAAACTGCTTCTAGGCACCGACGCCGTCACCTCGCTATTCGCAGAAAGCTGATCAAACACCCAACTTGAACCCCCACGGCTGTCCTCTTCCCGGCGAACACCGAGTACATATTGCCGGCGGTCGGCCGGATCGCCTGCCAGTGAGTAGGAGCGGCGCAGCCCCGACTCGGTGAATAAATCAATGTGGGCGCCCGCCGGGTAGGCCGGCAGGTCGCTGCCGTCCAGCGAGCGCAACACAAACCGCTTGACGGCCGGCGCCGTCAGCGACACATCGGCCACCAGCAGGGTCAGCCGACGCGGCTCGGTCGCCCGTGGCCGTGTCTGACCGGGTTCGAGCAGCAACCTTTCAACGCGTTCGCCACCCAGCACATGGCACTGAAGTATTTCGTCGATATCGGCCTCAGAGTTATACGTGTACCACACGCCTTCCGGATAGATCACCATTGCCGGCCCAAGTTCACACCGCTCCAGGCAGCCACTCTTATTGATCCTCACTCGACTGCCCAGAGCAAGCGCCTTACCCTGGGCCTTCATGTAGGCCTGCAAGGCCTGCGAACCACGAGCGCTGCAGGAGCCTCGCGGGTGACCCGGTGCGCGCTCGTTGATACAGCAGAACACGTGAATATCGTAGTGATGACTTTGACTGGCTGATGGCATGACACACTCCTGGCAGGGCCTGTTTGTATTACAGGGACGGGCCAAACACAACCCCAGTACTTTTCTGGTTGAACCGTGGCCGATTACAGAACCGATCTCATGTGGGTAGTCCAGCCACAGCAATTCTCAGACAGTGACACAACGTGGCACACTTGGTAACTTAAATCATTACATCAACTGACAAGATGCCAATGAATACCCCTGCAGATAACCCGGCTGACATTCGTTTTGATCAGGGCCGACACCACCGTGCCAAAATCGGCTATGTACTGCTGGCCACCGAACAGACCGTCGAAGATGATGTCTATCGCCTCACACCCGAAGGGGTCGGCGTTCACTTCACCCGCATACACATTCCCGACAGCATCACCAATGCCACCCTGGCGGCCCAGGCAGATCTGCTCGCCGATGCCGCCCGCAACATCCTGCCCGATGGAACTCTGGATGTGATCTGCTACGCCTGCACGTCGGGCAGCCTGGTCATCGGTGAAGACAGAGTCTTGCGTGAACTCAACAAAGGCGCCCCTAAAGCACAACCCACTTCCATCATCACCGCCGTGCTACGGGCGCTGAATACACTGGGTGCCCGGAAAATTGCTGTCGCCACACCCTATCTGGACGAAATCAACCGCCGGGAGGCGGACTACATGGCGGCAACTGGTCTTGAAATCGTCAACCTGCAAGGCCTTAACCTGGAAAAAGACAGCGACATGGTGCGTGTAACACCTGAATTCATTGCCGAATTTGCACAAAGGGTAGACCGGCCAGAAGCCGATACCTTGTTTATCAGTTGTGGTGCCCTGCGCTCGATCGATATCGTTGATGCTCTCGAAGATCGACTGGGAAAACCTGTGGTCTGCAGTAACCAGGCCATGATCTGGGACACCCTGCGGCGTGCCGGGATTGATGATGCCATAGCGGGCTACGGCGTACTGCTGAATAAGCACTGAACCTGCGTGATGCCCGGCGCGACTGTTCCACTGGCTTGATCGCTGGTCTATGATACCGTCCCTGTCTGTGAACGCCGATGGGTGTGAACTACCCGAGTACGGTGGGTTAGTGACTTCCGAAAACCGTACGAACAACACAAATGGATAACCCGTGACACAACGTATCGATACCCATGGCCTCCAGGTCGACAGTGACCTGTACGCCTTCATCACCCACAGTGCCATCCCGGGAACCGGTGTGGATGCGGACAGTTTCTGGGCTGAATTTAGCGCCATTGTCGAGGATCTGACGGCTGAAAACCGGGCGCTGCTGGATAAACGAGACAGCTTACAGGCGCAGATCGACGCGTGGCATAGATCACATCGCGGCGAAGCGCACGACCCGGCAGCCTACCGCGCATTTCTGAGCCAAATCGGCTATCTGGTCGAAGAAGGTCCTGACTTCAGTGTGTCCACGATCGGGGTAGACGACGAGATCACCACCATTGCCGGACCGCAACTGGTGGTGCCAGTGAACAACGCCCGTTACGCGCTCAACGCTGCGAACGCGAGATGGTGCTCTTTGTACGACGCACTGTACGGTACGGACGTACTGCCCGAAACCGATGGTGCGGCAATTGGCAGTGCCTACAACCCAGTGCGCGGCCAGCGAGTGGTCGACTATAGCAACCGTTTTCTCGACCAGGCTGTGCCACTCGACGGGGTCTCTCATGCCGATGTCACGGGCTACGCAATCGTCGATGGCAACCTCACGGCCTCACACAACATGGATTCCCCGTGCGGTCTGGCCCGGCCAGAACAGCTGGCAGGCTTCAGCGGTGATCCGACGCGACCCGGCTGCATCCTGCTCAGACACCATAACCTGCATATCGAGATCCGGCTCGACCCCGATCATCCAGTGGGCCGTGAAAGCGCGGCCGGTGTCTGTGACGTGATCCTGGAATCTGCCATCACCACCATCCAGGACCTGGAGGATTCGGTGGCAGCGGTAGACGCTGAAGAGAAAATTGGTGTTTACCAAAACTGGCTGGGGCTGATGAAAGGTGACCTCGCGGCCCGGTTCGACAAGAGCGGCGGCACCGTCGACCGCTCTCTCAATCCTGACCGTCAGTACAGTGCCCCCGACGGGGGGGACCTGACCCTGCCCGGCCGCTCGCTGATGCTGGTTCGAAACGTTGGCCACCTGATGACCAATCCGGCTATTCTCGATCGACAGGGCGACGAGGTCTTTGAAGGCATCATGGATGGCGTGATCACCAGTCTCATTGCCCTGCACGACTTGAACGGCAACGGCCCGCTCCAAAACTCCAGAACCGGATCGATCTATATCGTTAAACCAAAAATGCACGGCCCCGAAGAAGTCGCCTTTGCCGTCAAGCTGTTTGGCCGAGTCGAAAAAGCCCTCGGACTTGACGCATGTACTATCAAAATTGGGATCATGGACGAAGAACGCCGGACTACGGTCAACCTCAAGGAATGTATCCGTCCAGCGGCCGACCGGGTGATCTTTATCAATACCGGTTTCCTGGACCGAACCGGTGATGAGATACACACCGCCATGGAGGCCGGGCCCATGATCCGCAAGACCCAGATGAAAGCCCAGCCCTGGATAACGGCTTACGAAGACTGGAACGTGGACATCGGGCTGGCCTGCGGACTGCCGGGCCACGCACAGATCGGCAAAGGCATGTGGGCGATGCCGGACGAAATGGCCGCCATGATGGATGCCAAAATTGACCACCCGAAAGCGGGTGCCACCACAGCCTGGGTGCCGTCACCAACCGCAGCAACCCTACACGCCATGCACTACCACCAGGTCGACGTACAGGCACGCCAAGCAGCACTTCGCTCCCGGGCA
>LUSG01000045.1:0-6756 GCA_001629395.1 Gammaproteobacteria bacterium REDSEA-S15_B12
GGATTGAAAATGGACGTTCCGCCGTGAGCGCACAACACCTCTTTACCCTTTCGCAATACCTCAAGGTTGATATCGCTGATTTTTTTCGAGACGACGCTGCACCACTGACGCCCGGTATACGGTCCCTGACGTCGAATGGTAATGGTACCCATCAAAAACTCGCTCGCTACGATGCTGAAGTACTGTGCGCTGACCTGTCCAGGAAAAAAATGCATCCGGTGATCAATACAATACGGGCCCGAACACTGGATCAGGCCGGCGGTCTATCCTCTCACCCCGGTGAGGAATTTCTATACGTTCTTGAGGGTGAAGTAATCATTCACAGCGATCTGTACGCGCCAGCTGAGTTGAAGCGTGGTGACAGTCTTTACTTTGATGGCACGCAGGGGCATGCCTATGTCTGCGGCAGTGACGGCCCGGCACGCATTCTAGTTCTGGTAGCGCGTAACCAACAGGTCGACCACCCATGAACACGGATACTGCATCCGTTACCATTGAACGTAGTGCCGAGGCCGTGTTCAAGTTCATGTCTGATCCAAACAAAATGGACCTGTGGTCATTCGGCACCTGGCGGATTAGCGTGGATGACGATGGGCTTGTACATGGCCGTTCCATATTTGACGGATCTATCGCTTGTGTCCGTATTGAATCCAATGCACAGAATCGTCTAATCGATTACTGGGTTGGGGCCAATTCAGAGAACCTCGCTCCGCGTATTTTTGTTCGTATCACACCCGGTGAAGTGACTGGATCATCCACACTGAACTGTATTTTGTCGATGGTTTCATTCAGAACTGAAGCGATGAGTGATGACCGCTGGCACAGGTTGCTGACCGCGCATGCATTTGAGGTTCAATTAATCAAATCGTTGCTGGAAAATGATTTTGATCATCGCGAGATGACATCCAGTGGTACGACGCAAACATCCTGAACAAACGATGTAGAGCCAACCCGAAGAGGTACCCGTCTGTATCGGGCCAACTGCTTTTGCGTCACGCATCTGCTTTGTGCATAGTTAACTACCGCGCTTCGAATGTACTCAGCGCGATTACCTGAACCAGTGAGGACCGCAATGCCCCGTATTCCTGAACTGTCCACCGAACAGATGGACCCAATCCAGAAAGGGATCTACGATGACATCATGGCCGGACCCCGAAGTAGCCTTCGAGGCCCATTCCATGCCTGGCTTCACAGCCCCGGACTTGCCGACCCGGCCCAGAAACTCGGTGCGTTTTGTCGGTTTTCCAGCTCACTGCCCAAACGCCTGTCGGAACTGGCTATTATTGTGGTCGCAAGGTTTTGGTGTGCACAATTTGAGTGGTATGCGCACGCACCGATGGCCATGGAAGCCGGGATATCCCCTGATACAGTAGAAGCTATTCGAATTAAACAAAAACCGGCACTCTCGCTAGAGGACGAAATCCTGATCTACGATTTCGTCACCGAATTGCTTGAGCAACGCACGGTCAGTCAGGCGACATACGACCGGGCACAGGTGATGCTTGGTGATCGCGGCGTCGTAGATCTCGTTGGCATTGTCGGTTACTACTGCCTGGTGTCAGTAACACTGAATGTGTTTGATATGCCTTTGCCCGATGGAGAACAAAATCCGTTATCACCCTGATAACCAGAATCAGGAGTCCACAAACTTATGCGACTGAATAACAAGATTGCGATGGTGGTGGGTGCTGGCCAGACCCCGGGCCCGACTATCGGCAATGGACGAGCGACCGCGTTACTTTTCGCACGCGAGGGGGCCCAGGTACTCGCCGTAGATCGCGACATTGATTCTGCACAGGAAACTGTAGAACTTATACAGCGTGAAGGTGGGCAGGGAGAGGCTGTTGCCGCTGATGTCGTAGACGAGGCCAGCCTTGAAGCAGCAGTCAACCACTGTAAAGAACATCTTGGACGACTCGATATTCTCCACAACAACGTCGGTATCAGTGTGACCGGCGGCGACGCGCCGGTCACTGAGATCTCGACTGAAGCCTTCGACCGTATCATCGCAGTCAATTTGCGCGGCGTTGTCCTTGCCTGCAAACATGCCCTGCCCGTCATGCGCGCTCAAGGCAGTGGTGTAATCATTACAATCTCGTCTATTGCCGCAATCGAGAACTACCCCTGGGTCACCTACAAGGCGAGTAAAGCTGCCCTGGTAACCTTGACGCAACAACTGGCGATCCAAAATGCAGAGTATGGGATTCGAGCCAACGTTATCCTTCCAGGACTGATGGACACACCGATGGCTGTCGACAACCGAGCACAAGCGTGGGGGCAAACCCGTGAAGAAGTGGTGGCTGCACGAAACGCGCGGGTGCCGCTGGGCAACAAAATGGGCGATGCCTGGGATGTGGCCCATGCTGCGTTATTTCTGGCCAGTGATGAAGCGCGCTTCATCACTGGGGTGTCGCTGCCCGTTGACGGCGGCATGAGCTGCAGAATCGGCTGAACATATCCGTGACAAGACAGAACCATGTCTGAGAATAAACTTGCCATAGACAGCCGAGTATCGCTTGGCGACGGTAACAGCATGCCTCTGCTTGGGTTGGGCACGTGGGCGGCACAACCCGGTGGGGAAACCCGAGATGCCGTCGCGTTCGCCCTGGAAACTGGCTACAGGCATATTGATACCGCCAAGATGTACAACAATGAGCAGGATGTGGGTGAGGCTGTGCGACAAAGCAGCATACCCAGAGCCGACATCTTCGTCACCACCAAATTATGGGATTCCGACCAGGGTCATCAGCCAGCGCACGACGCGTTCAACCGCAGCATGGATCAGCTCGGGCTTGAGTACGTCGACCTGTACCTCATTCACTGGCCAGTCGAAAATCTACGCAACGATTCCTGGCATGCCCTTGAAGAGATCAAGGAATCCGGACGAGCCCGCTCAATTGGTGTCAGCAATTTTTCGCATAAACATCTACAGGAACTGTTTTCACATTCAGATACACGACCCGTGGTCAATCAGATCGAACTCAGTCCCTTCCTACAGCAACCACCGATCGCCTCATTCTGTCGATCGGAGAATATACAGCTTACGGGTTACTGTCCTCTGGCCAAAGGACGGCGTTTAGATGATACCGTTCTCACTGATATTGCCGAACAGCACGGTAAGTCACCCGCACAGGTGATGATCCGGTGGGCCCTACAGAAAAAACAGGCTGTAATCCCTAAATCAAGTAATCCCGCACGGATCGTACAAAACGCCGATATTTTCGATTTCCAGATCGGCATGGACGAGATGGTTCGACTGGACGGTTTGGACGATGATTCTCGATTCTGTCCAGATCCGCTATCCATGCCTTGAAAATAGTCGAATCATCTTTTCGCAAGCCCTTCACGAACCACAGGAAACAGGTCACAGTCCAGCCGCTGGCCGGCTTTTATACCTGGGTCGTGCAGCATCCGCTGCAGATTAGGACGCGGGTTATATGTGACGTCCTCGCCTGCCCAACGCGTAATGTAGGCACGGCGACGGACACGACTGCTGCTGTTACCCGGTGCGCCGTGAACTGTCAGGCCGTGGTGAATCGTGCAGTCACCCGGTTCCATTTCGAAACAACCGAAATCATAAGCGTCGCGTTGGCTGTCGATGTCCGGTACCGGTTCCAGAGCTTCATGATAAGTGTCCCCTGGACTGAAGCTGACAGCGGCAAAGCGCTTACCCCATCGGTGTGATCCCTTGACGTATTCGACTGCACCGGTGTCATAGGATACGGGATCCAACGCTACCCATACTGTGGCAATCATGTCGCCGGCAACTGGCCAGTACGGGGCATCCTGGTGCCAGGTCGTACGGGTACTGGTCCCGGGCTCTTTGGCGAGAATCTGATCAAATATAAGATTTGTCCGGCTCGAACCCATACAGGCAGAAACGACATCGGCCGCAGGTGAGTCAAATATAAACGACCTGAATCCTGCGATATGATGACAGACAAAAGTGTCTCCGAAAAAATTTCCAGTACCACCGGGTTCGTTGATATCACGAACCATCCTCGATGGCTGGACGATGTTCTGATCCACAAGTTGCTGTAGCTCTGTAATCCAATCGGCGTCTATAAGTCCTCTTACCAGGGCCACACCATCACGTCGATAGGTTTGGATTTCTTCTGCAGTGAGAGTACGTTTAACAGCTTTATGCATCACGTTACGACCCGCATGGTCACCAGTTGTCGATCGTCCGCTTGCGCCCAGTGCGCGGAGCAAGCGGCGGTAGACTCACCAGAAACCGAATAACTGTCTCACGGGTATCCGCCGGATCAATCACATCATCCAACTCGTATCGCCCAGCAAGACCGAGCGCTGTATTGTGTGCCCGTAACTCATCAGCCAGTTCCCGTTCCCGAACCTGCCGGGCTTTCTTGTCGGTGATGGCTTCGAGTTCTTTCTTATGGGTGATCTTAACTGCTCCTTCAAACCCCATCGCCCCGAACTCCGCCGTAGGCCATCCAACCAGTAGCGCCGGTCTCAGCGGCAGTGCTCCCATCATGTACTGGCCTAGGCCATAAGCCTTGCGCAAAATGACCGTCATGAAAGGCGTCGTTGCGTTGATTGCGGCGTTGAGAATTCTTGAGCTGTGCCGAACAAGCGCCGTTGCTTCTACCTCGGGACCGACCATAAGTCCGGGTGTATCACACAGGTAGATCATCGGAATGTCGTGTGCATCACAAAGCTGAATAAATCGAGCCAGTTTGTCCGAGGCCGGGCTGTCGATCGCACCTGCCAGAAACATCGGCTGATTCGCCAGTACGCCCACCGGAGTGCCCTGGACTTTAGCCAGCGCTGTCACCACCGAACGGGCGAACTTAGGTCGCAGTTCAAGCACTGAGTCCTGATCGGCGATACCCTCGATCACCCTGCGTACATCATAGGCACGTCGTGGATTTTCCGGAACCACGGTGCGCAGCGCTGAGGTGTCGGGATCCGAACCCGGCTGACCGTCTGCACCTCGAAAATATTCCAGGTAACGCCGAACACAATCGATCGCTTCATGTTCATCAGCAACCAGTACGTCGATAGCCCCGCAAGCTTCGTGCATCTGCGCTGGACCGAGTTCTTCCGGCGTGAGAGTGAGTCCCAGTGCCGCCTCGACCAGGGGTGGTCCACCCATTCCCAATGCAGCCTTAGGCGTAGCAATCAAAGTATCACACAGTCCGGCGAGGTTGGCGTTACCAGCGAAACACCGCCCTGAAACCACACCAACTGTTGGCACAAGGCCGGACAACCGGGCCATCATTGCGAAGGTCTCTTCGTAATCTCGTGAGTTAATATTGTTTTCGTAAGGACGCCAGCCACCGCCATCGGCCCACAGTACCAGCGGTAGGCGCAGTGATTCTACGACTTGCAGAAAACGGTCCGCTTTCGCATGATTGATGATGGACTGAGTACCGGCATGCACGGTGTAGTCGTAACCCATAAACCCAACCCTGAAACCAGACACCGTTCCCGTGCCGATGACAAGACCATCGGCCGGTCCTTGCAAATTCTGGAATGCCGGTTCTGCCAGCTGACCATATTCCTGGAAACTGCCCGGGTCGATGAGTTGACTAATGTTCTGTCGAATCATCTGGTGGCCGGTCGCCGCCCGTTTAGCGATCGCCTCCGGTCGATTCTCGTCCAGGGTTTGTGCTTTTGCCGCAAGCACCTCGGCAAGATCCGCCCGAGGAGCGGTTTTGTCCTGGATACCCTTTTTTGAACTCATCGTGTTTCTTCCTTTTTATTCAGCTACAAACATAGATCCGATTCAATCAATCCGGGTCAACCATGAGCAGCACCTGACCTTCAATCACTGAGTCGCCCTCATTGCAACGCACCTCGATCACCGTGCCATCTGTTTCGGCAACAATCGGTATCTCCATTTTCATGGACTCGAGTATGATCAAATCGGCACCTAATTTAACCTGCTCACCGGCGGCGACTTCGATCTGATAGACGGTACCTGTGACCACCGATCTAATTTCCCTGGGCATGTTGTACTCCGCTTTAGCTTGAATTGTTATGCGCTGGAAACCCGCCTGCCGGCATCCAGCTTTGGACGAGTTATCACCCGGTATTGTATCGTTGCTCCGGTCAGCAGTACCGATCGTCCGTCTGTACAGTAGCAATCGGTGCAGTCGGCAGACCGATCAAACAAATTCATAGCTCCACCGGTCCCAATACAACAGACCAGACCCCGAACATGACCGACACCCTATTATTAACCCGTGAGCAATCTACAGTCATCGGCACACGAGATATCGGCAAACAAACCCGAAAAACTCTCCTCAGCCACGATCATCCTGGGTTTGGCATGTTCGATCACATAGTCCAGGCTCGCGTGGTGAAGGCCGGTATTCACCGGCACATGTACTGCACCGACCCAGATCGGCGAACCGTTCTGCTCGGTCCCGCAACAGACTGAGCGTGGTTTGCGTATCGCTGATTACTGGCACCGCTGTCCTCCCCAACAGACCGCCGAACCGACGGCTGTCTCCTCTGGGCTATCTGACACGACTCCCTCCGTTCAGTGTACTGGATTAGGGAAACAGCATCTGAAGACGTCGGCTAAACTCCCTGTGTACTGGCCAGTCACACACCGTGTATGGGCAGACTTGATCAGTCAACCAGGGGCGCTGTACAACCTCACCTTGCCTGAACTGCTGCGACTCGGCACCATTGGGAGTTCACATTCATACTTAGAACCTTTCAGCCCTGGAGTTAATCATGCGCCGGCCCTTGCGAATTGCCCAGATCGGACACCCCGTATTACGT